>CAWVVE010000243.1:0-4575 GCA_963933075.1 uncultured Verrucomicrobiaceae bacterium
GCCATTGCACCTGCAGTAATCCGCACCGGGATGGTTGAGGCACTGGATCAGTGGCAGGTGGATTACATGACGGAAAAAATTCCCATGAAGCGTTGCGGGACGCTGGATGAGGTTACCGCCCTTGCCTGCTGGATTGTCTCACAGGAGGCGAGCTTCACGACCGGTGCAGTTTTTGACCTCTCCGGCGGCCGGGCAACCTACTAGGGAAGGCACCTTGTGGCTATCCTCATGGGTGCAGGAACTTCCGATAGATATCCAGCGTTTCGGTTGCCATGTGCCTGGCGGTGCACCTTTCATTGACACCCGTTCGCCCCTCTTCCCCCAGCTGCCCTGCCTTTTCAGGATTGCTCAGCAAGTCTCCAAGGGAGGCTGCCAGTGAGCCGGTGTCTCCCGGGGGAAAGAGCATAGCACCTCCGGTTTTCTCAAGCATCTCGGGAAAGATGCCGTGCTCGGGCTGCACGACGGGAACGCCGCCGGCAAGTGCCTCAAGCACGGGCAGCCCCTTTGGCTCACGGTAGGCTGTCGGCAGGGAGAAGACATCAATTGAGGACAGGAAATCCAATTTCCCCTTCCAGTCCGGTGCCCCTATGTATTTGAAATTATTCTTTAATCCTGCCGCTTCTATTCGCCCGGCCTGTGCGGCGAAAAATTCGCGGTTATTGTCCCCGAGCCAGCCTCCTGCCTTCAGGCAGGCTGCGTCGGTTTTGTGCTCGCTGTGAAGATGGATGAAGGCATCGACGATTTGATCAAAGCCTTTCTCGGGGGCAATTCTGCCAAAGTAGCCAATCGTCGGGGGCCTGTCCTTAATCCTGCTTAATCCTGAAAGTTCGCTGCAATCGATTCCAAGGGTGACCACGTGGAATTTTTCCCGCGGGATTTCCAGCAGCTCCGACATGGTGGCGGCATAGAATTCACTAAAAGTGATAAAGCCGTCAACCTCGCCGGCTACGCGACGTAACTCGGCCAGGACCCTGGGCCGGTGCTGCTTTGTGAGTTCTTCAAGGAAGAGGTCGTCACCCTGGAGAGTGACCAATACCGGGACATCGAGTTCCCGCTTCATGGCCGGGACGAATCCCGCAATAAGGAGGTTGCTGAGATTGACCAGGTCCGGTCGTGCTTTTTCCTTCATCCAGGATACGCATCTTTTCACCTCATTGCGCTGGTTGCCGTTCTCGCCACGCAGCATGGAAAGGGTCAACTCACCGAGTTGTCCCGCTTCCACCTTAATGGAATTCTTTGCGGTGAGGCGCCTGATCAGCCCGGGGTGATCAAGCCAGCCGGTCAGGAACCTTGGCAGTTTCCTGAAGATCCTCGATTTCTGTTCCAGGTAGACATTGACTCCTCCGAAGAGCAGGTCGTCCGTACTGACATTTTCCACATCAGTCCGGATTGGCGTATAGACAGGAACCAGGATGACATCACATTTTAATGCGCGCAGTTCATGCGCGAGTGTGTTGTCGCGCAGGCAACTGCCGCATATCATTCCTGCTGCTCCGGCTGTCACGTAGGTTACACGCATCGATCAGTTGGGTAATTCTCGGCAATATGGCCACATAGGTCAAGTGGTAGAGGTGGTTGATTTATTCCGTAAGAGCTCCACATTCCTCCCAATGTTTCCCAGTCATCTGCTTTTCCAGCGTATTTCGGAAGATCTAGCAAGCGCAATTGTCCATTACTTGCGCAAGGAGGAACGTGAGGTATACAAGTCCACCCTTGCCACCCTTGCCACGGAACGCCGCCTGCGCCCGGTATTTATCCAGAAGCGGCCACTTGAGGCGCAGCTTTCCTGGATGAAGGAGTCCCTCAAGTTGAAGAACTCAGAGAGTATTGCCGACCAGGTTCTGCAGGTCTGGCTGTTGAAGTCAAAAAAAGACATGGTGATCGGGTTTCTCGAGGCCGTCGGTATTGAGCACGATGGAGATGGATCAGTGGAGGAGTTGCCCGAAGAGATAGACGGTGAAAAACTTAATGTCGCTATTGAGAAGATGATTGAGCTTAACTCAGCGGATGAGGTTAAGCTTTACCTGCACATGTTCCAGGGACAGCGTCCGGGAGGTTGGGAACAACTCGGCAAGTTGCTTGAAGAGGATGAGCGGCTCAAGCTCTAGCTTGCCGGAAAGAAGTGGACGATCGCTTCCGCGACGCCGGCTCCACAGGTATTTTTCGCGACATACCCTCCTCGTTTGGTGATTTCCTCCTTAATCGCGGGAATTGAGTTACCCGGGCAGGCAATCATTGAGGCTACATTTTCCTGAAGCATTGAGAGGTCATTATAATTATCTCCAATCGCGAAGGTTGATGAGGGTTTAATCTTGAGCGTGCGCCCGATTTCCTTCAAGGCACTGCCCTTGTTGTATTGGGAATGTGAAAAGCGCAGGTAAATTGAATTGCGCTCGTAGGATAGCTGTGTTGCGCCGTCAGCACGGATTGCCTCATCAATGAATGCGCACAGGTCATCCATTTCCTCGTTATTACTCGCGATAATGCCCGCGGGTTCTTCGGGTTCAGCTACCCAGTTGGCACTACTCTCCTTTTCCACAAAGTCCGTTATTTTTCGCAGGAGTGTGCGGTGTTTGTGAAAGAGTTTTTCATGGTCTTTTCTGCAGTGCTTGTTCCAGTTGCCAAAATCAATCCAGCGACGGAAGGCATTGGGTTCATGGATTTCGCGTTCACAGCTGATGAGATAATCCGGAATATCGCGAAGGCCACTTTGATTGATGCCATTGAGGGCATCAAAAAGTGACCGGCCGGTGTTGATCACGAATAATGCGCCCCGCTGCCGCATGTCCTCCAGGATGCGCTCAAGGGCTGGATCAATACGGCTGGGGTTTGAGGGATCAATAAATGTCCCGTCAAAATCAAAACAAAGCAGGAGTTCCGAATTTCTTTTTGCTTTTGGCATTGGCAATGATGCCGGCAATCCTAGCGGCGTATTTGAAATATGGCACCTCATTTTCATCACTGGACTCAGGAACTTATAGTGCCGATAGTCGACACCATGAAGTCCGCATACGAACTGGCTATGGAGCGCCTTGAAAAAGAATCTCCGCAAGTGAGCATCAGTGATGAGAAGAAGCAGGAGATTGCGGATATTGACAGGAAATACCGAGCCAAGATCGCCGAGCGGGAATTATTTCTCAGGGGAAAGATTGAAGAGGCCAATGCTGAGGGGGACCTGAGCGCGGCATCGCAAATTGAGGATGAACTTGCACGTGAGCTCCGCTCGCTTGAGGCCAGGTGTGAGGAGCAGAAGGAATGCGCGAGGGAAGCCGGGGGTTAACCTATTTCATCGTTGAGAGCCCTAGACGCCATTATCTGTATTTTCCCTGCCTGGTGCAGGCAATCTTGTTTTCCCGCATGACAGATGACCCGGGATGATGCTCCCCCAGGATTCCTGTCGACTTGTGATGTGCCAACCTGCGGATGAATGCTGGCCAGTGCAGTCGTGGAGGACTAGATCGCGGCGCCGCGATTGCGCTGTGTTACCATCAGGTGCGGGTTTTCATAGACGGCACCGTTTGCCAGTGCGGTTGTGCCGACCACCAGGCTCATGAGGGGGATTTCTGCAAGGTGCAGGGCGGGATGAAGTATTTTTTCTTCCCCGACAGTAAGCTTGGGAATGTAGATGCGTTTAATCTTTTCAAATTCCAGGCACAGGAATGTGGACATGTGCAGTTGCAGGGGGAACTCATCAAGGTAACCAATGACTCCCTGCCCGTTGAGCACGTCGACGACTTCACCGCTGTCGCTATCGATGGAGATTCCGATGCCCCCGTGCTCAGTCATCACTCGTGATTCAGGCTGCTGAGCGTCAAGCAGGCCGACGAAGAGATGCTCCCCCGGCTGCATCATGCGCATTTCGATTTCAAAGACGACTTCACCGCTGTCCATTTGGATCGTTGCGTCATGGAGACGGGTGACGTTGAATTTTTGATTGTCGAACTTGGCGGCGTGCATATTCATATTGTGCTGAAAAAGTAAAAAACGTTATTTTTTGGAGCAAGGTTGGTGTCTATCTATAGAAAAACTCTAACCAAGGAAAACTATAATTACTGTAATTAATATACATTATAAGTAATTTCAATAAATAAATACATTTTCAGTAACCTGACTGTTTTCTTGAATCTCTCGGGGGCTTATTACTTGCTCAATTAGTCTCTTATAGGGAATTTTGCGTGGATTAGGTGTAATCATTTAACCTTTAACTGGTTATATCTCCCTTATCGGCCAGCTCAAATTGGTTGCGCCAATATTCAAGGCGTTGCTTAATACGCATTTCCTGGCCGTTTTCTGTTGGTTCATAATAGCGGCGTCCTTCAGGAAGATAGGCCTGCGGGACGAAACCGCCCTCGTAGTTATGGCTGTATAGGTATTCCTCGCCGTGTCCGAGTTGCTCTGCTCCCTTGTAATGGCTATCCCTGAGGTGTTTGGGAACCACCAGGGTGCGTCCCTCGGTGATGTCCTTTTGCGCGGAGAGCAGGCCCGAGTAACAGCGATTACTCTTTGGTGCTGTGGCAATATAAAGGGCGGCATGCGCGAGGGGAATCTGCGCTTCGGGTAAGCCGATGAACTCGG
>CAWVVE010000244.1:0-4566 GCA_963933075.1 uncultured Verrucomicrobiaceae bacterium
TGATTTCGAATCAAGCGCCTTAAACCGAGCTCAGCCACCCTTCCTGGAGATTTTTCTGTTTTCTCGAAAAAAACCCCGGCACGTGGATGCCGGCGGGGACGTTAACCTGATGTGGGGCGATTTTCAAGTGACTGCGATGCCTGTCAGCGCAACCTTGCACCTGGTTATGATGATAAAGCAATGAATCCGGTTTACGATCAGCTAGGCGAGGCGGGACTGCGTGAGCTCGTCGCGGCATTTTACCGGCGGGTAAAGGAGGATGACCTGCTGAGCCCCATGTATCCGGGATCCGACTGGCAGGGGGCAGAGGAGCGCCTTGCCGATTTTTTGGTCTACCGTTGTGGCGGCTCACAGAAATACATTGAGGAGCGTGGCCACCCCCGCCTGCGCATGCGCCACATGCCGTTTCGGATTGGGGAGGCTGAGCGCGACCGCTGGCTGGAGTTGATGGGCGAGGCGATGGCGGAGCAGGACATTGCCGAACCGGCGGCCGGGTTGCTGGGGGATTTCTTTGCGCAGACTGCTGATTTCATGCGCAACCAGGAGGAGTGAGCGCTGCTTTCCGTGTGTGAGAGGGGTTGAGGAAATTTTCGTCGCTTTGATGCGCTAATTTTGGCACGGTGATAGCCGTGAAACGATTATTTTCCGCCCTTGCCATTGGATTACTTTTTCTTGCCAATGCCGTTGCGGCTGACCAGGTCCTCAAGTGGGATTCCCTGCCGGAGTTGCCTGCGCTAGAGGAAGGGGTCGAGAACCCGGGGCTTGCCGGTCCGTTTGTCGGGGTGCATAACGATGCGCTGATTGTTGCCGGCGGGGCCAATTTCCCGGGCAAGCCGCTGTGGGAGACAGGCAAGGTGTGGCATGACAAAATTTATGTGCTGGTAAGGGATGTGCCGGAGGGAATCATCCTGCCTAGCTCACCCCCGGCTTCACCCTACCGCTGGATAGACGGCGGAAAACTTTCCCGCCCCCTTGCCTATGGAGCCAGTGTCTCGACCAGCGAGGGTGTGCTGTGCATGGGGGGGGATGACGCGGAAAAGGTTTACCGGGATGTGTTCCTGCTGTCCTGGAACAAGGAGACGGAAAAGATCGAGCGCAGGGATTTTCCACCGCTGCCGGTTCCGGTTGCCTACGGGGCGGCAGCATTGGTCAAGGATGTGGTCTACCTGGTCGGTGGTCAGCAGGGGCAGAAACTTGCCAGTGCCACCAACAGTGTGTGGTCACTGGATTTGAAACGTCATGCAGAACTGCAAGAAGGCGGTAAAAGCGCACAATGGCAGGCTGTTGCGGATGTGCCCTGGTCACCACGCGCCTTTGTGCAGGTGGCTGCCCAGCATAACGGCTTTGATGACTGCATCTACGTGATCGGCGGCAGGCGCGAGCGAGGTGGTGCGGTTGAGCTTCTTTCCGATGTCTGGGAATACAACACGCGCAGCAAGAGTTGGCGTGCCCGGGCCGCCACCGACAAGCCACTGATGGCGGGAACGGCAATCGGCTATGGCCAGAGCCACATTGTTGTCCTGGGGGGATCCGATGGTGCGTTGTGGGGGAAGGCTGACGAGTTGAAGGATGATCATCCGGGGTTTCCGAGGAAGACCTACCTCTACCACACCATCACCGATACCTGGGTGGAGGCTTTTAATGACCACAAGGATGATGATGCCGGCAGCAGCCCTGCCAACCACGTCACCACGGTTCCGGTGCGCTGGGGGGACTCGATCATCATCGCCAGTGGCGAGGTGCGCCCGCGGGTGCGCTCACCGAAGATCTGGAAGGTGACACCGCAGCCCAGGGAAAAGGATTTCGGGCTTGTGAATTATATTGTCCTGGGGCTTTACCTGCTGCTGATGGTCGGTGTTGGTGTGTATTTTGCCCGGCGCAGCAAGGGAACGGATGATTTTTTTCGCGGTGGCAAGCGCATGGTCTGGTGGGCGGCGGGGTGCAGCATCTTTGCCACCATGCTCAGCTCGCTGACCTTTACCGGCTTGCCGAGCAAGGCCTATGCGCAGAACTGGGTCTACTTCATTGCCAACATGACCATCCCGGTGGTGGCATTTGTCGCGGTGTATGTGGCCTTGCCGTTTTACCGGAGGATCGATGCCACCAGCGCCTACGAGTATCTTGAGAAGCGTTTCAGTCCCTCGGTGCGGATGCTGGGCAGCGGGTTCTTCACTCTGTTCCATGTCTTCCGCATGGCGGTGGTGATGTCGCTGACCGGGCTTGCTCTTGCCGCGGCAACACCCCTGAGTCCCTTCTGGTCGGTGCTGCTGATGGGATTCTTGAGCATTCTCTATTGCACCATGGGCGGTATCTCGGCGGTGATCTGGACCGACACGATCCAGACCGTGGTGCTACTGGGTGGTGCGGTGATTGCGTTTTTTCTGCTCATTGCGGGTGTTGATGGGGGATTTGAGGGTTTCATGACCAAGGCCGGGGAGGCGGACAAGTTCCGCATGGCGAATTTCAACTGGGACATTGCCAGCACGCAGGTCGCCATCTGGGTGATCATCCTCGGTGCCCTGGCGCAGAATGTCTCGGGATACACCGCGGACCAGGCGGTGGTGCAGCGCTACATGACCACGCCGGACCGGAAGATGGCGGCACGCTCGATCTGGACCAATGCCGTGCTCAGTGTCGTGGCCAGTATCCTCTTCTTCGGGCTTGGCTCCGCCCTTTTTGCCTTTTATCAATCCAACCCTTCGAGCCTGGATCCCACCATGACCACCGACCAGGTATTCCCGCTCTTCATTGCGAGTGAGATGCCCGTGGGACTGGCGGGATTGATTGTCGCCGGGATTTTCGCTGCCGCCCAGTCGACGGTGTCCACCAGCATGAACTCCACGGCGACCACCCTGGTCACTGATTTCTTAAAACCCATGAATTACCACGACCCTGAAGGAGAGGACAGCGACCTGGCATACCTAAAGACGGCACGGAAGCTGACCGTGGTCATGGGGGTTTTGGGAACCGCCTTTGGACTGGTCTTCATCAACCCGGATATCAAGTCCCTGTTTGATGAATTCATCAAAATCGTGGGCCTGATCATGGGCATGCTGGGCGGGCTTTTCCTGCTTGGGGTCTTAAGCAGGAGGGCTAACGCCACCGGGGCACTGATTGGCTGTGCCGGGGGTGTGGCAGTGGTGTTCTGGGTCTGGAAAGGCACTGAGGTTGCTGCTTATTTCTATCCCTTTGTCTCTGTCGGCAGCTGCTTTGTGATCGGGCTGATGGCGAGTTATTTATTCTCCGGGCGCAGTAATGCCGAGGGGCTGACGGTGCATGCGCTGCGCCGGCAGGGGCAGGATTTTTCCGGGGATTGAACGGGTGATCACCATTTTTTGTGTAACACAGAAATTAACCGGCTAGGATTCCAATAACTGCATGGACGGAAAGCAATCAATATGGCCCCGGATGTTTTCTTGGAGGGGGCAGGTGGACCGTGGTTTCTATGTGTTATCAGGCCTGGTGCTTTTCATCATCAAGTGGAACATCGACCGCCTGCTGGGGGCTTATTTCTTTGATGCCAAGTGGATGCCCTACCAATACCTGTTTCCGGGGACGGAATTTGCCGGCATGGTATTGGAGCTGAAGCGGGAGGCTTTCTTACTCTTGTTGCTTGGAACTGCCCTGCCGTTTATTTACGTGGGCGTAACCCTCACCGTGAAGCGGCTGCGTTCCATTGGTATCCCCACATTCCTGGCGGCCTTGTTCTTTGTGCCGTTTATCAATTTGCTGTTCTTTGCGGTGTTATCATGCCTGCCACGCAAAGGGGAGAGGGGGAGTACACAGGAAATTTCCCCACCGCCTTTCCTTAAGCGCCTGGTTCCCCGATCACCCCGGGCCAATTTCTTTTTCTCCATCTGGGTATCGGCCCTGCTGTGCCTGCTGCTGCTTCTATTAAGCGTGCAGTTGATCAGCAGCTATGGATGGGGACTGTTCGTGGGCATCCCCTTCGTGCTCGGGATGTCCTCAGTGCTCTTCCATTGTATTCATGAGCGGCGTTCTTTCGGGCAATGCATGGCGGTATCAAGTACTGCCTGCGCTCTTAGCGGTGCATGCATCCTGCTCTTCGCCATTGAGGGGCTTATTTGCCTGGTGATGGCGATGGGCCTGACTGTTCCCCTTGCCATCCTTGGTGGTGTCGTGGGTTACTTCATGCAGGCTAGTTATTACTCCAACCGGGTAACGCCAATCCTTTTGCTGACACTTCTACCGTTGATGGGTTTTGAGAAGATCAAGTCCCCGGAGCCTGTCCGGTTTTCGGTGACATCGACCGTGGAGATTGATGCCCCGGTGGAGGCAGTCTGGAGGAACGTCGTTTCCTTCAGTGAATTGCCGCCGGCGGAGGATTGGCTCTTCAGCACCGGGCTTGCCTATCCGCTGCGCGCGGAAATCAAGGGCGCCGGGGTTGGCGCGATAAGGCATTGCGTGTTTTCAACCGGTGCCTTTGTCGAGCCGATCACCATCTGGGATGAACCGCGGCACCTGCGCTTTGATGTCACGCAGATGCCTGAACCGATGGAGGAATGGACCTTTTATGAGCATGTGCATCCACCGCACCTGGAGGGT
>CAWVVE010000245.1:0-4553 GCA_963933075.1 uncultured Verrucomicrobiaceae bacterium
TAAAAAGAGGAACTTGAGCCCTATACAGTGTTGTGCATATACCGATGGGAGCAAGTTGTCGATCGAGATGGCGTGCCTGGCTAACAGTGTCGGCCTTCTTCCTCAGGTGCCTGGCATGGTCGGTCCGCGTGCGGGTCATGTGCGTGAGGCGCTTGAGCTATTTGACTTTGAGTCCTACGGGGGAGAAGGCCGGATTGATTATCTGCTGGGGGCTGAGCCTGGTGGGGGGGTTTATGTGGTTGGGCGATGTGACGAGCCTCTGCAGTCAGCATATATGGAATATTACAAGATGGGTAAGGGGCCCTACTATCTTTTTTACAGGCCCTATCACCTTTGTCATATCGAGACGCCAACCGCGATCGCTGAGGCCGTGATTGCACGCAGGGCAGTGATGCGCCCCGGGGCACGAAGGCTCACTGATGTCTACGCATATGCGAAGCGAGATCTGGCATGTGATGACTTGATACGGCATGCCATTGGCGGCAATGACTTCTATGGGCTTGTTGAATGTTGCAAGGATGCTGACGCCGCCGGCAAAGTGCCGCTGGCTTTACTTGAGGCAGAAGGTGAATCTTTCCCGGTAATCAGGGAGAGAGTTGCCAAAGATGAGGCGCTAAGGTCGAACGTGGTGGATATTCCTGATTCATTCCTGTTAAGTACATTTAAGGAGCAGGAATTATTGTTGCGTGAGGGGGGTGAGTCGTGATGGATCGCGGAAAGAATGATGTGGTGATTCTTGGCGGGGGGGTATGTGGATTATATGCTGCCCGCCGATTGGCACAGGCGGGCGTTAGGGTTTCAATTGTTGAGAAGGAGCCTAACTTCGGCGGACTTGCGGCTGGAATTAAAGTGGGAAAGAATTTCTATGACCAGGGAGTTCACATGCTTCATGAGCATGATCGGGAGATCTACGAGGATTGCATGTTGATGATGGGCAAGGAAAGTGTTGCCGTTGAATTGAATGCACGTATTCGATGGCAAGGCAGATTCTATAGGTATCCCCTGCAGTTTGGAGACATGATCAAGGGAATGCCACCCCTTACACTTGGGCATGCTGTAATCAGCCTGTTCCTTGCCCAGATACGCAATAAAATAGCACCCTGGGAGCCAGAAAACTGTGAGGAGGCCTTGATCCAACTGTATGGAAGTGCCCTGTACCGTTTCTTTTTTGAGGACTTTACTCATCGCTATTGGGGCCGGCACCCCTCACAAATTTCCGCGATGTTTGTGAAGCGAAAGATGCCGCGGTTAACGGCGACTGATGCGCTCAAGAGACTACTTGGGTATATCGGCATCAAGGAGCGCAGTGGCAGGTCGGCTGAAAGTGCTTTATTGTCAGAGACTCTACACTATTCGGCAACAGGGGCTGAAGCTTTGCCAAGGTCTATTGCAGAGCGTGTCAGGGAGGATGGAGGACGTCTTTTTCCTGATTCCACGGTAAAAAGTGTAAAGGTGAGAAATGGAAAAATTCATTCCGTTTGTATCATCAACGGATGCACTGGGAAGGATGAAACGCTGCCGTGTGAGCATGTCATATCGACGATTCCTATTACCGGCCTCGTTAACTCCCTTCGTCCTCGCGTGTCTCAAGAAATCGTTGCTTCCTGTGCTCATCTACAGTGGCTGCCGATAGTTGTTTACGGCTTCCTGGTAAAGAGGCAGAAGGTAATGGACGCTTTATACACCTATTATCGCGAACGTGAGTTTCATCGTGTCGGCGAGCCGAAGAATGCGGGACTGAAAGTTGAGCCCAGTGGGCATACGGTTTTGATTGTTGAGATGACCTGTCAGGAGGGGGATGAAAAATGGTGCGGGACCAAGTCCATGAAGGAAAAGGTCATTGCCGACCTAGAGGCTGAAGGGCTTTGTGAGAGCAAGGATGTTGTGGAAATAAACATCCTGCGCAACAAACATGCTTACCCGGTCTTTACATTGGGCTATGAGCCTCATTATGAAAAGGTGACGCAATATTTGAATGGCATTAACAACCTGCAATCTATTGGCAGGCAGGGAGGATTTTCATTCCCGGGCATGCACAGTGCGATGCGAATGGGAGCCACGGCTGCTGAAGAAATCCTGCGATCATAAGGAAAGCGCTAATGAATGATTCGAGAGTAAAGCTCAGGATTGCAGCCCTCACGGGATTGCTGGGTGTTGGCCTTGGTGCATTTGGCGCACATGCCCTTCAGGGGCATTTGGAGAAAAGTGGTTTTCTGGAAACCTGGCAGACTGCGGTGTTCTATCACCTCATCCATGCAGTGGTAATCCTGGTGTTGGCGCTGGTTTCACCGCAAAGGTTGAGATCTGCCTATTGGTGTATTTTCTGCGGCATTGTGCTTTTTTGCGGCAGCCTTTACTTTCTTGCCCTTAGCGGATTGACGGTAATTGGAGCGATTACTCCGCTTGGGGGGGTGGCCTTGCTGTTGGGCTGGGGGTTAATTTTCATCAGAGCTCCTTATGTGTAGTTGGCTGCTTGTTCAGTGTCATGACACATTCAAGGTGTTTTGTTTGTGGGAACAGGTCAAATGGCTGCACTCGCTCCAGTAAATATCCTGCTTGCTGAAACAGGAGAAGATCCCGCAATTGTGTAGAGGGATTGCAGGAAACGTAGACTACAGTTTGAGGAGAGAAGCTGAATAACTGGGATAGGAAATCATTACTGCAACCTTTTCTTGGAGGGTCAATGACGACGGCGGTTTCGCGTGCCGGAAAACTGATGTCGTGAAAGAACTCCTCAACTTTACCAGTGATAAAGCGAACATTTTCAATAGAGTTTATAGCTGCATTTTTGTTTGCCCAATAAACCGATTCTCCTGAGACTTCTATACCAACGGTCTCTTTAAATTTGGATGCTGCGGTCAGGGCAAAGAGTCCTGCTCCGCAATAGGCGTCAATCATGTAGTTTGCCTTGCCGGCTGAAGCTTCCTGCCTCACGTGCTTTGTGAATGCGGCGAGAATTGCAGGGTTGTTCTGAAAGAAACTGCCCGCGGGATACTGAAATTCGATATCGCTAACACGGTCTACGGTTATATGCCCTGGCTCGGTGTGAACATTATTGTTGTCATCAGCCCTGAGCAAAAGTGTGGCTCCTTTTTTGTATGTTCCTGAGGATTGCTTGATTGTGTTTCTAAGCTCCGGGAGGTGCTTATTGATGGCCGGATGAGCGATGGCGCACTCCTCGACATCGATCAGCTTTCGCCGTCCGGCGCGCTGAAATCCAATGGCGTCGATCTTATTATTGCGCGGCTTGTCAAAATGTGGTGTTATTTTAGAGCGATAACCGTATTCAATTGGAGAAGGTATGACACGGTCTACGGGAAATTCCATACCGGCCATGTGGAGAATAAGTTCTTCGAGTTGCTGTCGTTTCCACTTCAGTTGGGTTTTGTAGTCGAGGTTCTGGTATTGGCAGCCGCCACATTTACCGAAAAGATTGCAACGAGGGCTGATTCGCTCAGGAGCCTGTGTGATGACTTTGACAAGGTCAGCTTCGCTAAAATTTTTCTCATTGCGATAAATCCGGGCGAGAACGCGTTCTCCGGGAAGGCAAAACGCGACGAATACCACCCAGCCGTCATTGGTGCGCGCGAGCCCTTTGCCCATGTTGGTGAGTGTATTGATCTCCAGCTCGATTTCCTCGTGGTAGTCGAATGGAAACGGCCGGAATCCTTTTGGGATGGGGTTTCTCGGGTCTTGCATTACCGGGCGTATCAGCGGGGTGATAGGTTATATGATTGGCTTGATCTTATGGAAGATTCGCCCTGCTGTAATGAAGCAGGCCCCAGTGCAGTGAATTTCCCATGAATTCGGGCGGAGGTTCATGGCAGGGTTTTTTGGAAAACTTGAAATATAATGCATACAGGCGATGTTAAATGGTGGAACATTTTTGTCTGAGTTTTTATCTGCCTGATCATTTCACCCTGCTGTTTACGATATGTTTTGTCGTGTCGCTTGGGGTAGTTTGTTTTTATGCAAAGAGACATCCTAATCCGCATTTCAGGCCAGGTAAGAGGGAGATTTTGATGGTTTCATTGTTTCTATTGATGACCTCTGGGGGTGGTTGTTGGATAACTGCAAGGATGCTTGAATCTGATATAGATCCTGAGAAGATCGGTGAGCAAGTTGAAAATTCTAAGAGGCAGGCATTTAGAGAGAAGGGAACAGTGAGTGATGCGACTGTCGCCATTCAGTCAGGATTGTCTGCACCTGCGGATTTACCTGAGAAGTTGCCTGAGGAAATACGCGAGGTGGTTAATCCACAGTGATTACGCCCGGGTGAGCTAATGTATTTCCTTCCAGAGCCTCCACATTCAGGCGGTTTGTAAATCCGGTTGATTTGTTGGCGGGGCATTTTCGCCCTGGTTTATTTTTTGGAGCCAGATATAGCGACGAAAAAGCACTTTAATGGCTGCTGTAAGTGGAACCGCAAGAAGCGCGCCAAGTATTCCGCCTATTAGAAGTGACCAGAACAGCACGGAGAATATTACAGTGAGGGGGTGTAACCCAACGGACTCGCCGACAATTTTCGGCTGGATTAAAAGTCCATCAATCAG
>CAWVVE010000246.1:0-4550 GCA_963933075.1 uncultured Verrucomicrobiaceae bacterium
GTCAAAGCGCACCCCGCTTGCCGCCAGCCGGTCAATGTGTGGGGTTTTCGCGACAAGATCGCCGTAGCAACGTAATGCCGGCGCCAGGTCATCCACGGCAATAAAGAGGACGTTGGGCCGGCTTACGGCTGCGCCCTGCAGGCTTGCGCAGGTCAGGCAGATACCAAGAAGCCAGCAGGGGAGTTTACCCATGGTGTCAATGTTCATGGATCAGCAGGTTCCCCCAGGTAAGGATTCCTTTTATAGAGGCTTATACCGCGGCCGCTTTGAGTGCTTTCTCAATGAGAGTCTTTGTCTTTAGCGCCCCTTCCACCGGGTCAATGCCGTGGCCCTCGAACTCGATGGAGATGACACCTGAGAAATCCGACTGGTAGACAATCTTGAGCATCCTGAAGAAATCAGTGCGTGTTTCGTTGCCCTTGTCATCAAATTTCAATGCCTTGGCGCAGACGGCCGGTGCGTATGGCAGGCTTTTGGTGACAGCCTCGTAGCGGTCGTAACGGCCGTAGTTGTTGAAGTCGGGCAGGATGCCCGCGCCGGGATGGTTGATTTTTTTCATCGCGGCCAATAGCCAGTCGGGATCCTGCGAATTACCGCCGTGCGGCTCGATGACAATCTTGACCTTTGTCCCTTTGGCGTAATCACAAAGCGGGCCAAGGCCCTTGGCGGCATTTTCCAGGTTTAGTTCACGGTCGCCGCCGGAACGGCAATTGACACGGATCGCGTCACATCCGAGTTGCGCGGCACAGTCAACCCAGCCTTTGTGCTCATCAATGGCGCGTGCCCGCTGTGCGGCATCCGGCGAATCAAGCTGGTTTCCTGCGTCGACGAGAATGAGCACGTTCTTCATGCCCTCGCCGGTGGTGCGCTTGACAAGTTCTGCCATGTATTTCTTGTCGGTGTGCCGACCCTTGAAGGGACGGTTCCAGTATTCAATGTGGGTGATGCCCAGTTTCTCCTTTGCCAGTGCCGGGTAGTCGAGGTGCTTGAGTTTTGTTCCGTTGAGCCAGCGATGAAAGGTGTATTCCTGGATGCCGATCTGGAATCGATCCGGGTCATCCTTGCCGGCGGCAAAGCTTCCCGGCGTGAGGGTCATGGTGGCACTACCGAGTGCGGTGGTGCGGATAAATGAGCGTCTGGAGAAGTTGTGCATGGTATATCTTGCGCAGGTGTCGGGTGAAAGGGGAAGACTGTTTTTCTCTGGCGGGATCTAATTTATTGGATTGCCGGCGTGATTATGGATGAAAGGTTCATGGACCACTGTCGATTGTGAGTTCAGTTCCGGCCAGCGGGTCAGTGTTTTTCAGTTCCGGCCAGTCGTTTCCACCATTCCACCAAGCCTTAAAACTTGCCTTGGCCTTGTTAAACGCGGAGCGGTTCAGGGTGTCAGTGTTGTCTTTGTAGGTCCACATCCCGGTGAACCCTCCCTTGCCGATCACATCTTCGCGTCGTAATGCCTCGATCCGGACCATTGCCGAGACCGCATCGTTATCGACCATCTGATCAAGGCGAGGCATGATGTTCGAGATGATTTTTCCCTGCAGTTCTTCACGTGAACGGCAAGCGGCATCCCCCCATTTCAATGATCCCTGACGGATCTGGAAATCAATGATCGCTGTTTCCTCACGGGTCCCCTCGCAATGCGATATACGATTGGTGAGGAATTCATCTGCCCTGGATGGTAAATATCCACCTTCAAATTCAGCAAGGCTCCATTGATAGAAACTCAGGAAGGCAGGGCGTGTCGGGGGAAATGCATACCCTGCGCGGAAGACGATGTTTCCGAGTGGACTGCCCGCTTCAACCAGGCCGCCGGTCACCAGGCCGGTAAGCATAAACAACACGGCGGCGGGTTTAAACAGCCTTGATCGGTAAATGCGCTTAATTCTCTTACCCGGATACATAGTGCGCGCGGGATCAGTCGCCACTGCTCCCAGAGCCTGCATCCCATCCGCCTTTGCGTCTCCAGTCTTTGTCGTATTTTTTTTACAGCGGCGTCGATCCCATATTGATAATGCCGCCAATCCGACAGGGATACATAAGGTAAAGAACAGTGCGGTATTTACCCAGATAAGGCTGACGGCAAGCAGGGCCAGCGTGCCGACCCCCATAACCCAATTGCCAATGCGTATAAGGGACGCCGTGAGGGAGATTTTGTGGGTCTTCTCTCTTGGGTCAATCTTCACAAAATGATGCCTCCGAGGTCTCTCCAAGCAGTAAAACTTTATTTTAATGCGGCGAGTTTCTTCCGCACCATTGCGGCCTGCTTGTCATCGAGAACCTGCCAGCAGGCGAGCCCGTTGCCGACCAGTTCATATTCATTAAACTCCCAGACAACCTTCTTGTCCTTGGTGATCTCAAAGATTTGCGGGTTATCCGGCCCGGCGTGGCAGTTGCCTGCGATGTAGTTGCCGTTTTCCTGTTCCTGCAGGCAGGTCATCCACTTGAGCTTGATCTCAGTAGCCGGGACCTGACCCTTGACTTCCCAGACCACTTCTTTATCCGGGTTGACCTCAACGATGCTATTGCCGCTGCCTGAGCCGATCAGGGTGTTGCCGTTCTTAAGGCGGATTGCCCCGTAGACACGTGTCTTGATCAGGTAATCCCAGACGACGTTGCCTTTCCTGTCATACTCGGTGACAACACCGGGGTTCTCCGAGCATACCAGCCAGTTGCCCTTGGGCGTCTGGCGCACCCAGCGGGTGGATTGCGTGCCGCCTTTCTTGAGGGGAAACTGATGAACGAGTTTCCCGGCGCTGTCGACCTCGATGATACGGCCCACGCCACTCTCGACAATGGCGGTGTTGCCGTTTGGCAGGCGGGCGAATGCGTGCACGTCGACGCGCTTGCCCTGGTTGCCGTTGCTTTTTGCGCAGTCATATTCCCAGACAATTTTCTGATCGAGGGTGATTTCCTTCAGGGTGGTCCAGGTGTCGTGGAAGAGGATATTACCATTGGCCAGAAGGTGGACGTCATGGTGGCCGGTGTGCCCCCGCTGTGGCCCGGCAGTTTTGTGTTGCCAAATGGGAGCACCCTTGGCATCACAAATGGCAAGGATATTCTTGCCGTAGGAGGCGCCGACAAGCACGAGGCGCTCTGCCTTTGCCGCGAAGGGGCTCAGGGATAAAATGACCGTGGCGATAAGGAGATAGGTTTTTTTCATGGTGTGTTCGGGTCAGCTCTTGAGAGCAATTATGGATGTGCCCTAAGGTGTGCGTTCATGGGACACCGGGTCAAGTGGATAATGAAGGCAGGTAAGATACCGTGGCCGTGCAAGCCGGTGAAACCGGCTAGGGGTGTTCGGCAACGGGCTTGAGCGGTTTACCGTTCCAGAAAGTTCCCCATCCCTGTGCCCCGGGCTGGTAATACACCGTTGCCGGGGAATTGTTGAAAACGTCGGTTGCCTCGGGGATGCCCTTGCCGAGGACCTTGACAGTAGTGAGGCTTTTGCAGTCCCTGAATGTTTCGGAGCCGATAGTGGCAACGTTTTCCCCGATCGTCACGTCCTTGAGCGTACTGCAAGCGGCAAAGGCAAAGGCACCGATGGCGGTGACCGCTTTGGGAATGATGAATGCTGTTAATCCTGTGCAGGAGTTGAAGGCGTAATCGGCGATGGTGGCAGTGCTCTCGGGTAAGGTGATTTCTGTCAGGCCAACACAATGGCTGAAGGCATGTGTGCCAATGGCAGTGATTCCCTCAGGGATGCTGATCGCCGTCAGCAAGGCACAGTTACGGAATGCGTTGCCGTCGATGGTGGTGACTCCTTTGGCAATGGCGCATGTGCCGGTTTTCCCCTCAGGACACTTGAGGAGGATTTTCCCCGATTTGTTGAAGAGGATTCCCTCCTTGCTCGAGTAAGCGGCATTGCCTGCGGCAATGTTTATAGCATTGAGTTTTTTACAGCCATCAAAGGCGTTGCCTGCGATGCTGGCGGTCACCCTGTTGATGGATATTTCCTTTAAACCCGTGCAGTTCTGGAAGGCACCAGAGCCGATCCGGCTGACGCTGACGGGCACGGTAACCTGCGTGATGCTTTCCTTGTCCATGAATGTCCTGTCGCCAATATCGTCAACCCCCTCAGCCAGGATAATCTCCGTGATGGCATTTGTTTTCAGCATGTCATTGTCAATCCATGCAGTATGCCCCGTGGTGACCGAGGCAACCTTGATGGTGACACTGGTCAATGCGCTGCACTCATAGAACTGCGACAATGTCGCACCTGTGAAAAGATCAGCGCTATGTGAGGTGGATATTGAGTGGTTGAGGCCGGCGGGAATGGTTATTGATTCAAGGCTTTGGCAGGAAGCAAAGGCTCCCTCTCCAAGGGTGATAACGCCCTCCGGAATTGCCAGATCTTTAAGTTGATGGCAACCGGCAAATGCATACTTACCGATACCGGTAACCGCCTTGCCCATCCTGATCCCGGTCAATTTACTGCAGTCTCTAAACACATGGTCGCCAATCGTTGTTATCGAGACTGGAATCTCGAGTGTTTCCAAACCGTTGCATTCCCTGAAGGCACTGCTGCCAATCGAGGAGAGCTTGGTGGG
>CAWVVE010000247.1:0-4543 GCA_963933075.1 uncultured Verrucomicrobiaceae bacterium
GTGGTGATGCTGACAACAAGCATGCGGCCTATTACTTTCGTAAGGCCTTTAACCTGGATGAAGAAGAACTAGCGCTGCTGGATTCCCTGCGTGTCCGGATGCGGCGTGATGACGGCGCAATTATTTATATCAACGGCATGGAAGTGGTGCGTGACAACCTGCCGGATGGGGCAGTGGATAACACGATCTTTGCCGATGTCACTGCGGGGGTTCCCGATGAGGGCACCTATTTCGAGTTTGACATCAATGCATCAGTCCTCAACGAGGGGGACAATTTCATTGCCGTGGAGGTGCACCAGACCAACGGCACGAGCAGTGATGTAATCTTTGACCTTATCCTGGAATATCAGAGGCGCTCAGGGGTATTCGGGGACGAGCAGCATTTTGAAATCGCCGGAAACCAGCTGGTCATCAAGGAGTCTGCCGCTGATATCTTCGCGGAACTCGGCCAGACCTTTGATGTGCCTATACGCGCGACCAATGCATTGGGTCTGAGTGTCGAGGAAACCTTGGAAATTACGGTGGCACCGGCAGCAGTCAACGGAGTTACGGCAATCAGTATTGACAATACGGTAGTGCCTGAGGAAAGCCCCGCGGGGCGGTTGGTTGGCCAGCTCTCCGCTGTGGATAATGATGTTAATGAAAGCCATGTATTCTCGCTGCTGCCTGCATTGTTCTTTCCGGATAATGATGCTTTTTCCATTGCAGGAAACCAGCTGTTTACCGCCATCGGGTTTGATACGGATATAAAAGCATCCTATAGCATAGGCATCCAGTCGCGGGATGCCACCGGCGTGTTGTTTGCCCAGAATCTTGACATCACGATCGACCCCGCGGCATCAAGAATTATATTACAGCCGGGTACAGTGCCGGAAAATGCGCCCCCCGACACCCCGGTGGGCACACTCACTACGGTTGATCCGACTACCGATTTCCACGGATACCGTGTCGTGGTGAATGTGGGGCCGGATCCGCAACAACTCATCAGTTTTTCTGATGAGTGGAAGTATCTTGATGATGGCTCAGACCAGGGCACGGAATGGAGGCTCCCGGATTTTGATGACAGCATCTGGAGCAGCGGTATATCACCCCTGGGTTACGGCGCGATGGACACCGCCGCGGCGGCAACCGAGGTGGGTTTTGGAGCCGATCCGGATAATAAGTTTGCGACGACCTACTTTCGTCGTGAATTTGAGGTCAACGACCCGACAAGTGTCGTCGAGCTGGTCTTTGAGCTTGAGCTTGATGATGGCGGGATTGTCTACATCAATGGCAAGGAGGTCCTCCGTGTGCGGGCCGACGGTGTGGATTCCTTTGATGATTATACCGGCCAGAGTCAGGGGAGTGAGACTGTTAATGATGTCCTGCTTTTCAGCGGGGCACTCAGCCGGCTACTGCTTCCGGGAGCAAACACGATAGCTGTCGAGGTTCATCAAACCAGCGCCACCAGCAGTGATATCTGGCTTAACCTGGACCTCAAGGCAAACACCCGCCTGCCTGGAATCACGGATGCCGACCATTTCTATGTGGTCGGCAATCAGCTTTTTCTCAACAAGGACCTCGAGGATACAGGCCGGGTCAATGGCGACAGCTTCACGGTGCCCATTGAATCAACCAGTGATCTGGGTGCAGTCGTGCTTGAGGATGTGATCGTGACCGTTGGATCGCAATCTGTGTTACCGCCCACTGATATCGTCCTTGATAACTCAGTAATTAATGAGCAGGAACCGGCCGGTACTCTTGTCGGCAACCTGGGTGCTACGGATCCGGATGGCGGTCTCTTTACATTCAGCGTGGATTCTGACCCGGAATATCCGGCAAATGACCTCTTTGGGATCGTCGGTTATCAACTGACTACAAGTCAACTCATTGACTATGATGACGGGACTGCGCTCATTATCCTGGTGAGCGTGAGCGATGAGAGCGGGCAGAGCCTCAGTCGGGAAATGACCATTACCGTTAATCAGGTTCTTGAGCCTCCCACGGGAATTACGCTTTCCCCTGACAGTATTGATATTGATGATGCTGTCGCAGGAACCGTTATAGGAACACTTGCTGCCCAGGATGCCAACGAGGCTCAGGCGCATGTCTTCACTTTCGGCACCTGGCCGAATATTTCAGGCACCCCGGTCGTTCCGTTTGGATCTGCCTGGAAGTATCTTGATGATGGCAGTGACCAGGGCCGGGCATGGGTTTCCCCGGCCTTTGACGACAGCCAATGGGCTTCCGGGGCGGGTCAGCTCGGCTATGGGGATGGTGATGAGGCCACAGTTGTCGGGTTCGTGGATACCGATCCGTTGATTGCAGACATCCAGAAGAATGCGACAACCTATTTCAGGCACCGGTTCAATGTTGATGCACCGGCAACCGGTGGATATGAATTTGTCCTGCTTTTTGATGATGCTGCGATCGTGTATATCAACGGCATCGCCATAGCCGGCACCGTGAATCTCCCGGCCAGTGTGGCCTTTAACACCTTCGCGACTTCCACCAGTGATGACAATGCGATCATTATTCCTTTCTCTATATCTCCCGGTGTGATCGTCGCTGGCGAGAACGTGATCGCCGTGGAGATTCACCAGGCGAACGAGACGAGCTCCGACATCAGTTTCGATTTTGAACTTGTGCCGCGGGTTGCCAACACTTTTGCAGAATACTTCGTCATCGATGATGATCAGCTGGTGGCGACGGTTGATTTGAGCACGATCGGGATTTCCGCGCCGTTTACTTTTCAGATACCCATTGTGGCCACTGACCCGGTCGAGGGAAGTGTTGAGGCCTTTGTTGCGGTGAACCTGACCGGGGCAGTAGCTGACTCCGATTTGGACGGGATGCTGGACACCTGGGAGATCAACCGTTTCGGTGACCTCAATGCCGGTGGGCAGGAAGATAATGACGGCGATGGTTCGACTAATGCGGAAGAATACAATGCCGATACCGATCCTCTTAATGCGGGCGATTTTCTACAGATTGCCCTGGTCAATCGCAGTGTCAACGGGGTGAGCATTACCTGGCCTGCGAAACCCGGGCGAGTTTATTCAGTTTATCGCAATGATGACCTTGCTCTGGGAAACTGGGTGTTGCTGCAGGCGGGAAGGACGGTGGAGGCTCCTGAAGATCTAACCGTGACCGATGCCAGCATTGATAATCCGCGCACCCGATTTTACCAGATCCGTGCCCAGGCGCCCCAGCTGCCTGAGTGAGTCGGCCTTGATTCGCCTCTGTCCTTGATGTTGAGTAAAGGCCGTGGAAGGATGCGCGTCCCGTCCTCTTTGGAGATGTTGTCATGAAACGCCTTAACCTTCACGATACCCTTACCCGTGAACGTCAGGAGATTTTTCCTTCTGAGGGTGAAGTGTTTCGATTCTACTGCTGCGGGCCGACTGTTTACGGGCCTGCCCATATCGGGAACTTCCGCACCTTTCTCGTGCAGGACCTGCTGCGCCGGGTGGTTGAGCTCTCCGGTGTGAAAACCCGCCATGTTCGAAATATTACCGATGTTGATGACAAGACCATCCGGGAGTCACAGGCTGCCGGTGTTGCGCTGTCTGAGTTTGCAGCGGGTTGGACTGTGCGTTTCCACGAGGACGCACAAGCCCTGAACATGCTCAAGCCGCATGTTGAACCCGGTGCCGTCAACCATATCCCTGAACAGATTGCCCTGATCGAGGAACTTCTTTCCAAGGGCAATGCCTACCTCTCGGAGGACGGCTCGGTTTATTTCAGGGTATCCTCCTATGCCCCCTATGGCAGGCTTTCACGGCTGGACAAGCGGGAATTGAGGGCCGGGGCGGGAGACAGTGCCAATGATGCTGACGAATACGATAAGGATAACGTTTCGGACTTTGTGCTGTGGAAAACCCGCAAGCCGGCCGACGGTGATAATTTTTGGCAAAGCCCCTGGGGAGAGGGGCGCCCGGGATGGCACCTGGAGTGCAGTGCCATGGGCATGAAATACCTTGGTGAGTCTTTTGACCTGCACGCCGGGGGGGTAGACCTGTGTTTCCCTCATCACGAGAACGAGATGGCGCAGAGTGAGGCCGCGACCGGCAAGGTCTTTGCGCGTCACTGGTTTCATAATGAGCACCTGATGGTTGATGGCAGGAAGATGAGCAAGAGCCTCGGCAACCTGCATACGCTTACCGACATTATCGAACGGGGTTTCGGGCCGGGCGAATTGCGCTATGCCCTGCTGGCCGGGGCCTGCCGAACCAAGATCAACTTCAGCATGGCCCGCCTGCAGGAGGCGCAGGGCAATCTTCAGCGCCTGGCAGCATTTATCGCGAGCCTTGGCGGAGGCTTGCCGGATTACGACGGGCTCTGCCGCCTTGCCGCCGCCGGTAGTCTCGATCCGGGGCCTTTCCGGCCCGTCTGGGATGCCCTCCTTGAGGATCTCAACACCCCGGCTGCCCTTGGCCAGTTGTTTACTGTCCTCAAGCCACTTGAGAAAGCAGTGCTGGCGGGATCGCTCAATGTCGATGAGATAGATGCTGCCCGCACCGGGTTGGCGGGGGGTGTGCACGCCTTCGGGGGGGTCATTCCC
>CAWVVE010000248.1:0-4501 GCA_963933075.1 uncultured Verrucomicrobiaceae bacterium
CAAGGATTTCCGCAAGATGCTTGAAAAGATGGGTGACACGATTGACGCGGTGACCGTCTCTACTCCCGATCATATGCATTTCCACGCTGCATTGCATGCCATTCGCATGGGCAAGCATGTTTACGTGCAGAAGCCGTTAACGCACTCGATCTGGGAAGCGCGTACATTGGCCATTGAGGCGGCCAAGCATAAGGTCATTACCCAGATGGGAAACCAGGCGCATGCCGGTGAACCCATTCGCCGGGCGGTTGAGCTTATTCGTGCCGGTATTGTCGGCAAGGTAAAGGAGGTGCACACATGGACCAACCGGCCGATTTGGCCACAGGGTCAGGCCAAAGCCCTGCCCAGGCAGGACATTCCCAAGGGCATGGATTGGGATCAATGGATCGGTCCCGCGCCGATGCGTGAGTATAACGCCGGCTATGCCCCGTTTAAATGGCGCGGCTGGTGGGATTTCGGTACCGGGGCACTCGGTGACATGGGATGTCATATCATGGACATGCCTTTCTGGGCACTCGATTTAAAACATCCTGTTGCCGTGGAAGCCAAGCAGGAAGGCAACACTGCCGAGTCGGGGCCAAACAGGTCGATTATCACCTATACTTTCCCTGCCGGTAAATATAATTACAAGATGCCCTTCCTCTGGTATGACGGTGGGTTTATGCCTGAAGAATCTGTTTTCGAGGGCACCATAGTAAACTCGAAGAGCGCCAAGAAATTTGACATGATCATCATCGGCGACAAGGGCAAGTTCCTCTTTAACCGCAATAGCACAAAGTGGAAAACCACCCCGGAATCCCTGGCTGGTAAGCTCACTCCTGAGCGGACTGTCCCACGTGTGAAGAACGAGGATCAAGAGTGGATCGATGCCATTCGCGGTAATGGCTCCAAGCCCCTTTCCGGGTTTCACTACTCGGGGCTATTTACCGAGACGGTCCTGCTTGGAAACCTTGCCATCCGCCTGGGCAAGCAGATTGACTGGGACGGCCCGAACCTGAAGGCCACGAATGCTCCCGGGGCTGCCCCATTGATCAAGCGTGAGTACCGTAAGGGTTGGGAGGTTTAGCGGGTAATTTGCCCCTTGCTCCGAGCTTAACCTGAAAAAAGGCTGACAGAGTCCCGGTTCCTGACTATGGGTTGCAGTGTGAAAAAGTTCCTGATTCTTCCATTCCTTTTTGTTGCAGGATTATTTATTCTGGGTGGCTGTAAATCCTCTAAAACGGGTTTTGGACTACCGGAGGAAAGGATGGGATTTTTTTCCCAGGCCCGTTCGGAAGAGCGCTCAAGGAAATGGGGGGAGAAACGCGCGCAGTGGCAGCGGCGTGAAGATAAGAAGGCCAAGCTGATGTTTGAGCGGATGAGGGGGCATCGCTAGACGAGCTCCATTGCCTTGTGGGCAACTCCGATGGCGGCGGCGAAGTCACCACCAACCGCCCAGTCAAAGCGGGTGGTGGAAGCGTATGGCGGGATTGGAGAGCGGACGTAAAACGACGGGGCTCTTTCCTCGAATCCCTTGCGAACATGTTCAATATACCAATCGCGGAAACCGGTCTCTGCCAGCCCGCCGCCGATTACGATCAGGCCGGGATCGAGTTCACTTGCCTGGTCACCCATTGCCCAGCCGAGAATATGGGCCTGGTGACGGAAGATCGATCGGGCCAGCGGATCCTCCTGTTCACAATAGTCACGCAGCTGGAAGGCCTTTTCCTCAATGGGAATTTCAATTTCAGCGAGAGGATGGCCTGAGTTTTCCGGCTTGGCCAACTCGATACCCAACCTGCGGCGCAAGGCAACAAGGGACACCCAGGCCTCGAGTGAACCCGGCCCCTTGCCGGCACATTCCGGAAGGCTTCCATCATCTTCACGGAAAGGGACAGAAATGGCACCCAGTTCCATGGCGAGCCCGTTGAACCCCTCATAGAGGTTGCCTCCGCCGAGGACGAAACCGCCACCGAGTCCGGTGCCGGGAGCGACGAAGAGCAGTGGTCCATTGTGCCCTGGGCGCAGCAGCCATTCACCGTAAGCGGCCGCATTGCCATCATTGGTCATGTAGCAGGGGCGATGAATTTCCGCGGAAAATTCGTCCCTGATGTTTGTTCCGACCCAGTCCTCATTGAGGTTAGCCTGCCCCCAGATCACTCCCTCGGATGAGGGTGCTGGAACATCAATTCCTACCGCTGCAATGGCCCCGAAACTGATGGAGTTATTGTCGCAGAGCTGATCGAGGGCTACACGCAGTTGCTTGAAGGTTGCCCGGTATCCCTCACTGCCATGCGAGCGGACCTCAACCATGTCCCCGACCTGTCCCCCGGTGGCGTCAAGCAGTGCCGCCTTTACCGTGGTGCCGCCGATGTCGAGCCCGGCAAAGTAGACGGCGTCAGCCATAAGAATTTCTCCTGTCCTGTTATTTATGCGTCCCGGATGATTGTCTTGTCGACAGAGAGCAGGTCGTCACAGGCCTGACCTACCCGTTCTGCCATCGCCTTCTCTGCCTTCTTCAGGTAGGAGCGCGGGTCGTAAACCTTCTTGTTGCCGATTTCTCCGTCAATCTTGAACACACCCTCGACATTCTCACAGATGTGCGCCGCGACAGGGCGTGTAAAGGCATACTGTGTATCGGTATCGACGTTCATCTTGATAACGCCGTAACCGAGCGTCTCACGGATTTCCGAGAGTTCACTGCCCGAGCCCCCGTGGAAGACCAGGTCAAATTCAGCATCATTACCGTATTTCGACTGAACCGCTGCCTGACCTTCCTTCAATATTTCAGGCTCAAGCTTCACTGCTCCCGGCTTGTAGTGACCGTGCACGTTGCCGAAGGTGGCAGCGAAGGTAAAGCGGCCGAGTTCAGCGAGTGCCTCGTGCACTGCGACCATGTCCTCCGGAGTGGTGTAGAGATCCTCGTCAGGAGTATCTTCTGTTCCTGCTGCTCCATCCTCTTCTCCACCGACCACGCCAGCCTCGACTTCAAGGATGATTTCCACCTCGGCACACTTTTTAAGGTAGGTCTGTGAGATCGCCATGTTCTCGGCAAGAGGCAGGATTGACGCATCAAGCATGTGGTTCTGGAAAAGGTTGTTCTCGCCCTTGGCGCGGCGTGCCGCGGTGGCCTCAATGAGTGGCCCGAGGAACTCTGCTGCTTTTTCAGGCTGGCAATGGTCGGTATTCAATGCGATGAGCACATCATACTGTTCAGCCAGTGCGTGGGCTACCTCGGCAAGGATGATGGTGCCTTTCGTGGCATCAGAATGATTCAGCCCGGATGCAAATTGTCCTGCGCCAGTGGAGAACTGGATAATCCCGTCCGAGCGATTGTCGGCAAAGCCCTTCAGGGCTGCGTTCAACGTGCTGATATTTGAGCAGTTGATGGCGGGATAGGCATAATCGCCCTGTTGGGCGGCGTCGAGCATGGCGGCGAATTGTTGGGGCGTGGCGATAGGCATAGCGGCGGCGAATTTAGAGGGAGGGAGGTGGGACGTCAAGAGGGGGAATCGGCATGTGCTTGCACCGCACGAAAAGGCGGCTAACCTGCCCGCTTTGCTTTGTGTTAAATTCGTGAAAACCCTGTAATTATGCCCAAGAAGGTCGCATTTCTTACCGCTGGAGGTATTGCTCCATGTCTATCAGCCTCCATCGGGGCACTTATTGAGCGTTATAATGAGCTTGAACCGGACGCCATAATAAGTGGCTACCTTAATGGTTATCAGGGCCTTTTGCTTGGTAAGTCGATCAACTTTTCCGATGAAGTGAAAAGGAATTATGAGGTGCTCTTTGAATTTGGCGGCAGCGCCATCGGCAACAGCCGGGTGAAATTAACCAATATCGAGGACTGTACGAGGCGCGGACTGGTGCAGGAGGGGGAAAATCCCCTGCATGTAGCTGCCGAACAGCTCAAGGCAGATGACATTGATATCCTGCATACCATTGGCGGGGATGATACCAACACGACCGCGGCTGACCTGGCCAAATACCTTCAGGACAACGGTTACGGGTTCACTGTGGTCGGTTTGCCAAAGACAGTGGATAACGACGTGTTTCCGATCAGCCAGACGCTTGGTGCATGGACTGCGGCTGAGCAGAGTGCACTTTTCTTTGAGAATGTCGCCAACGAGAATACCACCAGCACCCGCCAGTTGATCATCCATGAGGTGATGGGCCGCCATTGCGGCTGGCTGACTGCAGCGGCGGCGCGTGATTACCGCAGCCGCCTCGATGGTTATCGATGGTTGCCTGAACTTAATATCAGGCGTGAGCGCTGGGACGTTCATGCGGTATGGGTTCCTGAGATGGAGCTCGACCTTGATGGCGAGCTTGCGCGACTCAATGCGATCATGGATGAACATGACTGCGTGAACCTCTTCCTCAGCGAGGGGGCGGGAACAGATGCCATTGTGCGCGAGAAGGAGGCCGGCGGGGAGGAGCTTAAGCGTGATGCATTCGGCCACGTGCGCCTGGATGAACTCAAGCCCGGCCAGTGGTTTGCCGAAAAGTTGAAGGCAAG
>CAWVVE010000249.1:0-4497 GCA_963933075.1 uncultured Verrucomicrobiaceae bacterium
CCTAAGCCAGAGCCTAAGCCAGAGCCTAAGCCAGAGCCTAAGCCAGAGCCTAAGCAACCTTCATCCCAATCCCCGGGACAGGATACCGCGGAACCTAAAGCCATCGACAGCCCGGATGATTCCCCGCAGAGGCCTGAAAGCGAAAGCGCAGGAGATCATCAGGATTCCTGATGCTCCAAAGTCGCCAAGCCTCTCGCTAAATCTCTATCCAGTATTGCTGCATGACATATCACCCCCGCCTGCTCATTTATCCGCTCTCCATCATTTGCATGCTCATGATTGGCTTCTTCGGGCAATCCTTCCTTTCCAGGAACCGGGCAGCTCCCGATGAAAAGCGGCAGGAGGCAAAAAGGGAGGAGACTAATGTCGCTATTTCACAATTGCATGAAGAGAATGAGAGACTGCGCAAGCGTATAGAAACCCTTAAGGATGCGCCAACAGTTGAGGACACTAAACCGCAAGTTGAAGTTTCTGTCATTGGTGATAGGCCTGCACAAATCCCCGATATGGAGAATCTCCGTCAGAGGATTCTGGAGAAGCAGCAATCCCAGTCCGAAAAGAAAATTAACCTCAAGGTGGCCGCCCTGGAAAAGCACCTTGGCCTGAGCGATAAGCAACGCGAAGAGGTGAGGAAACTAATGCTTGCCAGGGCTGCAGCCAAAAGAGAGAAGTTCAGCAGGATCTTCAATATATCCGGAGAAAAAACAAACGGAAATGAGGCTCTTGAAATTGTCAACGATGTGCTCTCGGCTGGCGCAGAAGAAAATACATTTGATGCGGATTTGGCATCCCTCCTCAACGATGACCAGAAAGAGGCTTATGCCGGGTATCAGGCCGGCCAACGCGCCAATATGGCAGAGGCAAGGGCAAACCAGGACCTTGCCGCACTGCAGTCCATGTTTGACCTGAGTTCCGAGCAAAAGGACCAGGCCTTCGATGCCTTTGCAGAACTTGCCGGGAAAGATCTTGAGGGTGTAAATCAGGTTAACGGAATATTGAACGCCGGGCGGATAATCCAGCAGCGCGAGAACCGAATCTCCGCCCTTGAGCCAATCCTTACAGCTGAACAAATGGCCGTCTACAGGGAATCCCCTGCCGCCAACGCGTCAACTTTCATGAATTTCGGCGACGATCTTGACGGCGCCACTGTCATAGGAACATCAATTACTATTGATGCCCCACTAAAAATCCACCCGGACAGGAAGAAAAATTAATCTTTTTCTCCCTTGCTCGCCACCCCCCGCCGGTATGAGGTTCGGGCTGTCGATGAACACAAACCTGCTCGCAGAAAAAACTCGTTCCGCCGCGCTCCGCAACGATGCGCAGGATATGGTATCACTGGATCTGGACCAGGCACAGGTTAACGATCTGGAACTTTTGCTCAGCGGGGCATATTCGCCGCTTTCCGGTTACCTGAAGCAGGCGGATTACCAGTCGGTTTGTGATTCTATGCGCCTGCAAGACGGCACCCTGTGGCCACTGCCGCTATCCCTTGAAATCACAAAGGACCGCGCAGGAGAAATCACAACAAAAGATCAGCTCGCCCTGCGTGATCCCGAGGGAATCCTCCTCGCCATCCTCTCCGTGGAGGATATTTTTCAGGTGAAGGGGCAAAACCTTCTCGGTGGCAAGGTTGAGGGAATTGCCTTGCCGCTACACTATGACCACCGCGACCTCAGAATCACCCCTGACACGGTGCAACCGGCGCCACTGGTGGCACTGGTGACCGGCGACATCCTCCACCGGAAAGAACTGGAGGCTGCCACACTCTACGCCAACGCGCATGAGGCCGGGTTGCTTGTCCAGTCACTGGACTCAGGCAATGACGATGTATTTGGACGTATTCGCTGTATTAAAGCCGCACTTACGAACTGCCCCGTGGAAAATATTCAGTTATCCATCCTGCCCGCGACTTCTCCCACTGATGCCCGCGGTTGGCTTTTGCAGGCAATCATTGCCGGCAACTACGGGTGTTCGGCAATCTTGTCCAATGCTGACATCAGTCTCGTGGAGGAATATTCTGCGGAAATTTCCGTCGATGCCGTAGCCCTGCCGGCCGGTTCATCCGATGACACATTCCCGGAAGTCAGCAAAGAACTCAAAAGGATCTATCCACAGAAAAATGAGCGGGGGTTCACTGTTTTCTTCAGCGGTTTATCAGGTTCCGGAAAATCAACCATTGCCAATATCCTGCGAGTTAAATTACTGGAACGCGCAACCCGCAAGGTCACCCTGCTGGATGGGGACATTGTCCGGAAAAACCTTTCTTCCGAACTGACTTTCTCAAGAGAACACCGTGATCTCAACATCCTGCGAATCGGTTTTGTCGCCGGGGAAATTACCCGGCACGGCGGCATTGCTATCTGTGCCCCGATCGCACCCTATGATGAAATCAGGAAGCAATTACGATCCCTTATAGGCAATTACGGGGGGTTTATCCTGGTCCATGTGGCAACCCCCCTGGAAGTTTGTGAGGCAAGGGACCGCAAGGGGCTCTACGCCATGGCTCGCGCCGGCAAGATCAGCGGGTTCACCGGTATCTCCGATCCCTATGAGGCCCCGGAGGATGCAGAACTCACCCTCCAGACCACTGAAATATCCGCCGAGCAGGCATGTGACCAGGTTATTGAATACCTTGAGGCCCAGGATTACCTCAAGCCCGGCTCGCAAGGATAGTTGTATGCCTGATGAGAAGGCCGGGAGAAAACGGCTTTTCTAGCCCGTGGTGAGCGATACCATAATCGCCTTTTGTGCATGCAGGCGATTCTCGGCTTCTGAGAAAATGGTTTCCGCATGCTCTTCAAGGACATCGCCGCTAATTTCCTTGCCGCGATATGCCGGCAGGCAATGCATCACGATCACATTGGAATCGGCAACGGCCAGCAACCCGGAATTAATTTGATAGCCTGCAAAGACCTCCTCACGACTCGCTGCTTCATCCTCCATGCCCATGCTCACCCAAACATCAGTGTAAAGCACGTGCGCACCAGCGGCCGCCTCCATTGGATCATGTGCACAGGAAATATTCGGCGCATCCACGGCTGCAAGATAATCATCAGTGGGGCAGAATCCTTTGGGTCCCACGATCACCAACTCGAAACCGAGATGTTTCGCTGCCCAGATCCATGACCGGGCCACGTTGCAATCACCATCCCCCACAAATACAATCTTCTTCTTTTCCCAGCCGCCAATCCTCTCGCGAATGGTCAAAAGATCGGCAACGATCTGGCAAGGATGCTCCATCTCGGTCAGGGCATTAATTGTGGGAATACGCGAATACGCGGCAAATTCCTCGATATCAGCCTGAGAATCATTGCGTATAATCGCACCGTGGATCATGCGCCCCAATACCCTCGCTGTATCCCTTATAGGCTCACCACGTCCAAGCTGCAGGTCACGCGAGGACAAAAACATTGCCGTGCCGCCAAGTTCACCAATACCAACCTCAAAACTCACCCGGGTGCGCGTCGATGATTTGCTGAACATCATTCCCCAACACTGTCCTTCAAGGGGGCGCACAGTCAGGTCGCCGGCCGCCCGGGCTGCCTTGAGCACGGCCGCCGATTCAACGAGAGCCTCAATCTCCTCCCGGCAGGAACATTCTATGGATAGGAAATTCTTCATGTGATCAGCTTGTTAAGGACCTTGTCCATGATATCGAAAGCCTTATCAATATCCGCTTCTGCAACCACCAGCGGCGGCAGCCAGCGCACAACATCTGGACCTGCAGGCACGGTCAGCAAGCCCTCCTTAGCCAGGGCATCAACAACGACAACCGAGGCTGCCCTGTCCTCTCCGGCAAAACCTGCCACTCCTGCAATCGTATCAAGATCAAGCTGGAACCCTATCATCAGCCCGAGCCCGCGCACTGCGGAAATCATCGGCAATCCCCGGCTCTTTGCCTCGTTGATAATCCTCTCCCCGAGAATGGCCGCATTTTTCTCCAGTTGCTCACTGGTAATTGTCTCTATGACAACCTTAGCAATCGCACATGCCATGGGTGACCCGCCATACGTTGCCCCGTGGCTGCCGGGCCCGAGCAGGTCACATAAGCTGACCTCGCCAGCGGGCCGGTCCTTAAACCAGATCGCTCCAATGGGGAACCCCGCGCCCATGCCCTTCGCCCAGGAAATCCCATCAGGAACAATACCGCTAGTTTCGCCAATCGCACTCCAGCCATTAAGCTCCCCGCAACGCCCCATCCCGCACTGCACCTCATCAAGCAGCAAAAGCATGTTACGCTCACGGCAGGTTTCAGCAACCGCGACCAGAAATTCCGGGGTGGCAATACGGACTCCCCCCTCTCCCTGAACTGCTTCAAGAAGAACCGCCACGCTGTCCTCTGTCAGGCCCTGATGAAAAGCTTCAATGTCATTAAAGGGCAAATGCACAAAATTTTCCATCAACGGACCAAAACCCGCACGCACCTTCTCCTGTCCTGTTGCCGCCATGGCTCCGGTACTCCTTCCGTGAAAAGAACCCAGAAAGGAAATAATA
>CAWVVE010000250.1:0-4482 GCA_963933075.1 uncultured Verrucomicrobiaceae bacterium
TTTGAGAATCCGGAGAAGTATCTTCATCCGATCATCGCATCAACTGGCCGCAACAAGCCCGAGAAGAGTAAGGAGTTTGAGTGGTCAGATGATGCGCGTAAGTCAATCGATGCAAGTTTCCGCGCGGGCAATATCCCGATTGACGCTGATGTATTTGGATTGTTTGCCAAGAGTGCAATTGAGGGCAGAGAATGGGCAAAATTCGTTTTCACCAGGAGTCTCAGCACGGCCCTGGATGAGATTCGTCGATGGGCGGGGGATTTCAGCCTGGATCGGGATTCCGCCTCATTTCTACATTTCCATGACATCTTACAGTTGCGATCCGGTCTCGCAATCGGCACGCAGCAGCAGTGGACAGAGAAGCGTGTTATGGAGGGCAGGGAAGCTTATCGTTTGACCAGAGCGATTGAACTCCCGCCGATTTTATTTTCAGAAGCTGACTTTGATTTATTCGAACGAAAGTCGAGCGAACCGAATTTCGTGACTTCAGGACGGGCAGTTGCCAATATCCATGTCCTGACCGGCAAGGACGATCCTGCCGCTCTTTCGGGAAAAATTGTTCTTATTCCCCAGGCGGATCCGGGCTTTGATTGGATCTTCGGCAGTTCAATCATCGGCTTGGTGACAATGTATGGGGGTGCAAATTCCCATATGGCAATTCGTGCGGCGGAACTCGGGTTGCCAGCTGCTATCGGTGTTGGGGAAAAGCTTTTTGACATGCTGTCGAAAGCCGAGGTGGTTGAACTGGATTGTGCCAGCAAGATCATCCGCATCAACCGGTAAACATTGTAGTTTCATGAAGAAGATTGGCCTTACGCAAAGAGTGGAGACAGTGGAGAGCTATGGTGAGCGCCGCGATTGTCTCGATCAGCAATGGACGACATTTATCGAGGCTCTTCCGGCTGTTCCGGTGTCTCTGCCTAATCTTCATTCGTGCCCCGGGCAGTTGATTAATGAACTTGATTTGGAAGGCATTATCCTGACCGGTGGGAATACACTGGCGGAATATGCATCTGCCACGGCAAATGCGGCTCCGGAGCGGGATGCAATGGAGGAAGCTTTGTTAGTTCATTGTATCGAGAAAGGTATCCCGGTAATCGGGGTTTGCCGGGGGATGCAGATCTTAAACCATCATTTTGGCGGTAAGCTTATCGGCATGGAGGGGCATACTGCTGTTCGACACCCGATTGAATTGGTAAACGTTGAGGAATATCCGGCATTCTCTGCCGCCCCGGAAGTAAACAGCTATCATGATCTTGGGATTCATTTGGAAGGATTGGCTTCCGCTTTGCAGGCGGTTGCCCTTGGTCCCAATAACTCCGTAGAGGCAGTGAAGCATGAATCTTTTTCGCTGTGGGGAGTAATGTGGCATCCGGAGCGGGAAGTGCCGTTTACCGGGGAGGACCTGGATTTTTTTCGCAACGTATTATTATTGTCATGAACATCATTATACTTGCTGCCGGAAAGGGAGAAAGATTGAGACCGTTAACCGATGAGCAACCCAAGTGTTTGGTTCCTCTCCTTGGAATGTCCCTGCTTGAGCGGCAGGCAAAAATCATACATGAGATCGGGTTGCCCGATCCGATTGTCGTTACCGGTTATCGCGGGAAGATGATTAAAGATTTAGGTTTCGAGGTGCGCCGAAATGAACGGTTTGCAACAACTAACATGGTTGAAAGCCTGTTTGCTGCAGAGGACGTGATGAGGCGCGGAGGTGATGTCGTGGTTCTGTATGGTGATATTGTTTACCAGAAAGAAGTGCTGCAAAAACTCATTGCCGGCGACGGTCCGATTAGCTTGGTCATTGACCGTGAGTGGGAGCGCTATTGGCGTGTGCGCATGGAAGATCCGCTGGCCGATGCGGAGACGTTACGCCTGGATGATCAGGGAAGAATCATGGAACTCGGGAAAAAGCCTCGCTCAGTTGACGAGATTCAAGGGCAGTATGTCGGAATGATTAAATTCGGAGGGCGATTTATTGAAGAGATTGCAGCTTTTTATCATGGGCTGGATCGTTCCGAGGAGTTTGATGGCAAGGATTTCAATAATATGTACATGACAAGCTTTTTGCAGGCGCTGATTAATAATGGCTTTGAGGCCAAAGCGGTAGAGATAGAAAACGGATGGCTTGAGATTGATTCCACCGAGGATCTGGCCGCTTACGAGAGTTTGGCGGCTACGGGAGATCTGGCAAAGTTCTACGATGCCTGATACCGTTGAGGATTTGCGAAGCCGTCTAATCATCGAGTTGGAGTCGATGATGACGACAGATTTCCCGGTGGCGGATACGTCGGAAGAAAATGAGGGTATTTCCGTTCTCACTGAAGCATTACGTATTGCAAGGTGTGAGGCTTCCGATGCGGAGAGGGGTTGTTTTTTCGAGGGCATTTGCCGGAAGATCGACGTAACCGGCCGGCTGGTGGAGCAATATTCAGCAGGATTCCGGAGACCTTTAAGCAAAAGGCTGCTATCGAACGTCGAGTTCATTTTCATTGGAATATTGTTGCTCAGAGAGATTTTTGATGGGGGAGATGTAAAGCTGCTTAATACAGCCCTTAAGTTGCGCGGGTTAGACGGTGTTTCCGATAAAATTCAATGGCCTGTGGTTTTTGGTGAAGGCCTGGACCTTGCATTACACAGAGTTTCAATCTTGTGAAAACGCTGGATCTTACGGTGTTGGCTTTCGATGGGCCTATAGTATCCGCATATCTTCACCAATTGCGGGATGCCGGCTATAAACCCAGGAAAATTGTCCGTTTGTGTCTTCCTCTGGCAGGCAATCGTGGACGAATGCTGGAGAAGGTCGTAGGACGTAATCTGGCGCGGATGGTAGAGGGAAAGTGGAAGCGTATTTATAGCAGCAGGAGGAATTTGCCCGGGGAGTTGGTATCGCTAACTCAGAGGCTGGCAGCCGGCAGATTCAATACTGTGCATCGTTATGAGGACTTTACTGATGAGTTCGAGGTTCACTATGCGGAAACCATCAATGATCAATCGGTTGTCGACTACATGCGCAGTCATGAAGAGGAGAAGCTATACCTTTTTACCGGCGGAGGGATTCTCCGTCCCCCCATTCTTTCAATACCACATGTTAAATTCCTGCACATTCACCCTGGAGTGGTGCCGGATGTCCGTGGATCTCATTGCCTGTTGTGGTCTTTACTTGTACGCGGATGCCCGGGCATGAGCTGCTTCTACATGAATGCCGGGATTGATACCGGTGAGGTCCTTGCGACACAAGAGTATCCCAGACCCGTGTTTCCGAAAGATGCAGTGCAACGTTTCGGGGCGGATGCAATTATCAAAGCACTGTTACAGGTGTTTGATCCAATATTGAGGGGCAGGGCACTCATCAATGTCGTGAAAAATATGGAAGAACAAGGGCTATTCTTTGAGGATTTACCTTCACTGCCACAAGACAGTTCAGAGGGAAGAACCTATTATTTCATGCATGAGCGCATGATGGCTCGTCTTGCCGAAATTCTTTGCTCTGGTGAGAGCTCGCAATGCCAACGAACGGGCTGATGAGAGGCTTATTAAGGGCGGTTCTCGGGGACAAGGTTTTAAAGACGTCGGCTCTTATGGCAGTCGCTGCGGTAGCAGCCCAATTGGTTGGAGTTGCCAATTGGGCTGCGCTTACATACCTGTTTGAAAACAAAGAGGATCTTGGGCTATACGTGGTGTTGCTCTCATATGTGCCGATGTTGCAGTTAGCTGCACTTTTGGGTTATGACTTGGCATTGCCCAATATTTCCGACGAAGATTTCCCCTCTTTGTTATTGGCCTGTATAGTGATACTCATTTTAGTTTCCTTTGCCGTATACGGAGCCAGCGAATTTTTCAGTTACCCTTTTGCTCTGCCCCTCGGGGTGCTGCTTATAGCGCGGGGCTTTGGCAGGATTGGCGAAATGGTCAACACTCGCCTTGAACAATTTACCTTGATGGCATTGGCAAGGGTTGCACGACCATTCTCGATAGCGGTAATTCTTGTAGCATCATTCCTGGTCGGAGGCTTAGGCATTCGAGATTTTGTAATTTGGGTGGCATCCGGTGAGCTTATTTTTTCGGTTTTTTATATGCTGATCAGTTTCAGGAAAGTCAGTTTTTCCAGAGGTAGCTTTTCAGGGGCCAGGAGCCTATTGCGTGCTCATGCGAGCAACCCGTTAATAGTTATGCCGTCAACAATGATGAACTCGGTGGCATACAACCTGCCTACGATTCTCATCGAAAAGTTCATGGGAGGAGCCTTGGCTGCCCAGTATGGGATTGTCCTCAGGTTTTGTTGTGCGCCTTTAAACTTACTAGGGGGTTCGATTTCCACGGTATTTCATGGCAAAATCGCCAAGGCACGGCGAGCAAAGGTTCGCGGATCCATGCTTGAGGAAATTCGCCGCTTGCGGATTATGCTTGTCGTATTTGGATTGGTTGCCTGTGTGGGTATAGCCATTGGGTTTCCGATTTTTTCCAATTATATCCTTAAAG
>CAWVVE010000251.1:0-4472 GCA_963933075.1 uncultured Verrucomicrobiaceae bacterium
GGGAGACCCTGGAAAAACACGGGCTTGCCTGCTACTCAATCTCCACTCACCTCGTCGGCCAAGCCGTATGCGACAACATTGACGCACGCCATGAGCAGATTCTTCCAGCCTACATCTACGGTGACGGCGATCCCGAGGGAGTTCGCCAGCGCGCCGCCGAGGAATTGATCAAGACAGCCCACGCGGCAAAAGAATTCGGGGTCAAGGTAATCAACGGCTTCACGGGTTCCTCAATATGGCATTTGGTTTATTCCTTCCCACCGGTTCTCCCGGGACAGATTGACGCCGGCTATGAGGACTTTGCCAAGCGCTGGAAGCCCATCCTTGATGAATTCGTGAAGTGCGACGTCAAGTTCGGCCTTGAGGTGCATCCCACCGAGATCGCCTTTGACATTGCCTCAGCACAACGTGCCATTGATGCCCTCGACGGGCATCCCGCCTTCGGCTTCAACTACGATCCTTCGCACTTCGGCTACCAGGGCGTTGATTATGTGGAGTTCATCTACCGCTTTGCCGACCGCATAAACCATGTCCACATGAAGGATGTAAGCTGGTCGGAGGGCCCGAAGGACGCCGGGGTATTCGGCGGACATGTCGATTTCCATGACCCCTGCCGCTTCTGGGACTTCAAGTCCGTGGGTCGCGGAAATATCGACTTCGAGAAAATTATCCGTGCCCTCAATGATATTAAATATATGGGGCCACTGAGTGTTGAGTGGGAAGATGGCGCGATGGATCGTGAATTCGGGGCCACCGAGAGTTGCCAATATGTCAAGAATGTTGACTTTCCTCCAAGCGACATTGTTTTCGACGCCCAGTTCGCCGAGAACGCAGACGAATAACTCTAAGAATATAATAGCGTCGGCTATCTTGAGTCGGGTGCACAACGTCACCCCCTGATAGTGCCTTGTTGCCAGTTCCATCCTGCGGGCACGGGATGAATGAATACCTTGCTATCCTGCCCTTACCTAAAACACACCATGCAATTCAAACGCCTGATCATCCTGTTGATCACCTTGACACTGGGGTGCCCTGCGGTCCTCGCTGAACTCAAATTACCCAAAATTTTCGGTGATGGCATGGTCATCCAGCGTGACCGGCCAATCCATATCTGGGGCAGTGCCACCCCTAAAGAAAATGTCCAGGTGATACTGGGAGCGCGTGACCTGAGTGTCCGCGCCGGCACGGACGGTAAATGGTCCATGAAACTTGAATTACTGCAGGCCTCATCGCAGGCCATTTCCCTTACCATCCGATCCGCAGGCCAGAGTATCGAATACGACAATATCCTGGTTGGCGACGTGTGGCTGCTGGGAGGGCAAAGCAACATGGAGGATGTCCTGGAGGACATTTATCACGGGGACACCGAGGTGATTTCCGCAAACTTCCCGGCCATCCGCCTGATGACAATCCCGCAGAAAGCGGCTGACAAGCCACAGCAGGACATCAAGAGAATCAACGAGTTTAATGCCTGGAACAATCGTTACGAGTTGAAAGGGCAATGGCGGATCTGCACACCAAAGTCAGTCGCCCGTTTCTCGGCAATCGGCTATATCTTCGGTCGCCGCCTGCACATGGTATCCGGAGTTCCTATCGGCTTGATTGACGCCTCTGTAGGGGGCACCACCGTGGAGGCGTGGACCTCACGGGCCAAATTGGCAGGCATTGCCGGCACAAAGCCACTCAGCGATGAGTGGGACGCCAAAATCAGTTCCTACGACGCGGCGGCAAGCCTCTCTGCGAGAGTCAAAAATTGGGAAAAGGATACCGAGCGGCGGCGAGCAAAGGGTGAAAAAACCAACCCAAGGCCCACTGAGCCTGCACAGGATCCAGCCAGTGACCGGAACAATCCGGGAGCCTCCTATAATGCCATGATCGCTCCCATTTCCGGGTTGAATATCCGCGGCACACTCTTCAACCAGGGCTACAACAATGCCCTAGGCAACGCTCGTCCAAAACTCTACAGGCAAACCTTCCAGGCAATGATCGAGAACTGGCGCTCCTCATTCCGTGATCCTGACATGCCCTTCGCCGTCATTGGCCTGACACCGGGAGGCCAGCCGCAGACACTGGATAACTTTGAGCTCCGCATGGTTGATCCCGCACCCTACATCCGCGAGGCACAACATGCAGCCGCCAAGGCTCTCGAAAACACAGCCTACCTTCCGGCCTATGATCAACAGGTCCCGTGGTATCACCCACACAAGAAATTTGAGCTCGGTGAACGGGCCGCCCGCTGGGCCCTGCACACCTGCTACGCTCACAGGCGGATTGGCTGGAAACCCGTGGAGCTTGTTGCCGCGGAAAACCGTGGGGATCACTTTGAACTGACCTTTGAAAAAACGGTTCGCGTGCATGACGGTCGACCTTTCAGCGGTTTTGCCATTGCGGGTGAAAATCAACATTTCGTGCCCGCCACTGCCGAGTTCGTGGTTACCGGCCAGGATAAGCACAAGCGTGACCAGCATGACGAAAAACGCCTGAAAGTCTCAAGTCCCCTGGTCGAGAAACCCGTTGCAGTGCGCTACGCCTGGTCGCGCAACCCCCTAGGCAATGCCGTAAACTCGGCTCACCATGAGAGAACCATCCCCATTCCCTCTTTCAGGACCGACCACTGGAACTGGCCGGAGGCACCTTTCGCCGCACAGGGCAATGAGGCGGGGAATTCACACCGCGAAGCACTCCGTGACCTGCGCAATGCCGCCCGTGACCACAACGCCCGGAGAACCGGTAAAGCCCCATAAATGTTGGGGTCAGTCCCGCTTTAAACAAACGGCCTGTAAATCACCAAGCCAGCAATTTGGATTTTGTCCGAACAATAAATCGTCCCCCTGCAATAGCCGGGGTTGCTGTTGCCCCTGCGGGCAATTTTGCCTCCTGTAACACCTTAAAATCATCTCCGGCCTGCAGCACCACTACATCCCCGGTTGTTGAAAAGTTGACGATCCTGCCGCCCACTGCAACAGGCGAACTGAAAATCTTCCCGCGTGCAGAGGTCCGTTCACGGTCATAAAGAACTTTACCTCCCGGCAGCCTAAGGCAGGTCACCATGCCGCTGTCTGACCACAGGTAAAGCCGCCCATCATGAGCAAGCGGAGTCGGCACATGCGGCACTCCTTTATCAAGCTGGAAAACTTTTGCGACCCCTGAGCTGCCGGTTACTCCCGGACGAAGCGCGACCAGGCGCTTCCTGCCGGTCACGAAACCACAGGTGGCAATCACCAAATCATTCCAGATGATTGGTGACCCAATGGCACGCTGCTTATCATCTACATCAAACACAACTGATGACCAGCGCTGCCTGCCGGTAACCAGGTCAATGGCACTGACCCCCTGCTGCCAATCAGCCACAATAACATCATTCCCCCCATCATCACGGGGACGAATACACGGCGTTGAATAAGTAGCCCGCAGGGCCTTGCGTGGCAAATTCCAGAGCTCCCGGCCAGATTTTGTATCAAGGGCAACGATTGAATTGCCACCTTCCTGGTCATTGCCAATCACAAGCTTGCCATCAGCCACGATTGGCGAAACGCCATAGCCATGGCCACTTTTGTAAGGTCCCAGGTCCTTACGCCACGATTCCTTGCCATCATGCGTATAGGCCACAACGAGGATTCGATCCGGTTGTCCCCAAAGAACATAAAGCCCGTCCTCATCAGCGGCAGGACTACTGGTTGCATAGCTGTTCATCTTGTGGCGTTTGTGCGTTACGGAGGCAACATCCTTGCGCCACAATTGCTTGCCTGAGTGGATATCAAAGCAGATCACTACCCGCCTCTCCCCACGTCCAACGGCACTGGTAATAAATACCCTTTCTCCCCAGATGACCGGACTTGAGTTCCCCTCCCCGGGAAGCGGTACACTCCAAGCACTCGCCTCTTCCGTCCATTCCTCGGGTAATTTTGTGACAGCAGCGGCCTGGCCGCTGCCATTTGGACCGCGAAATCTCGGCCAATTCGTATCAGGAGCAGCATGAAGGCTTCCTAAAACAGCCGCTAAAGGGAAAAATCTTGCAAACACGGGAGATTTTAACCCACAAAAAACCTTACGCACCCTGAATTCATCCACCCTTGGACGAAGCGTATCCATTGAGTAATTGTAACCATCTAACGAAGAGCCGGTTTTATAAATTTTATAGATATTATAGCTAATTTGTTTAATTTGCTTAATATTAGCGTAATATTTATCCCCTGATGATGAACCGAAAACGAGCTGGAAGCCTACTGAGAGGATTGATGATTTTCCTCATCCTCCTAGTCATTGGCAATGTTCTCCGTCCCGATTCGGAACCTATCGATAAAGAAACCCAGCAACGCTTCCGTCAAATTGCCGTTGCCTCTGTGAATGCCGAGCGAAAGACACAGGGAATAGAGAAAAAAGTCGTCACCGATGATGATCTCCAGGAATGGCTTGATGGACAACCTAAATCCCTCATCAATAAAGCTGCAGGGATATCCCCCGACCTTTTA
>CAWVVE010000252.1:0-4465 GCA_963933075.1 uncultured Verrucomicrobiaceae bacterium
CCTTGTCCTGCAACCGGGAGCTGTCTACCTTGGCGTCACTGAGGAATATACCGAGACACACCGGCATGTGCCATTCCTCGAGGGCAAAAGCAGCATCGGTCGACTGGGCATCGATATCCACGCCACCGCGGGCAAGGGTGATGTCGGCTTCTGCAATCACTGGACCCTCGAGATCTCAGTTGCTCAACCGGTGCGCTTGTATCACCTGATGCCGATCGGCCAGTTGATCTACTTTGAAGTCAGCGGCGACATCGACACCCTCTACTCCACGAAGAAATCAGCGAAATACAACGCGCGCTCACCACTGCCGATGGAATCGATGATGTGGAAAAACAATTTCTAGGGACCGCCACGGCCAGACATTACTGGCGAATCTTTATCGAAAAATCGGCAGCCCCGGCGAACTTTCTCACCTTATCTGCCAACCGGAACCGTTGCTTGGCCTCTTGATAACCAAGCGCGGTATCCATCCAGCCCAATTCATGCAGAAGCTTTCCTGCCTGTGCCGGCAACAGGACTTCACGCCGGTAACCCAAGGGCGTGTCAATCTCCATGTTCACATGGTCAAAAAGCTTGGTGGTGCAGTTTGACCTTAATGAATGATAAAACTCCGGTTCCTCATTCAAGCGGCCCGCCTCACGAACCATCTCCAGGAACAACTTCCGGATGAAGTCCGAGCTGGCCTTTACCGGGAAGACATAAAGGCTGGAATCCGGTTGTGTTGCACGAAGGGTAAGGGCGTCCTGTTCACTGTTAACCTGGTAAAAGAGCTCAAACTGCCGGTAGAATCCCGCGATGATACCGTAGGGTTCATCCTTCTCCTTGCGCACCTCGATAGAGATGACCACGCGCCGCTCAGGGCCAAAGCCAAAGCTTAGCATGGTATGGGCAAAATACTTCGATCCCGAAAAAGGTTCCACCACGAGGTCGAGTTCATTCAACTGGTCCATGTAATAAGTCTCCGATGACCAAGATGGCTCAAACTCCCCGCCGCCGCTCCACTTGAATTGACGAACGTTATCTATCTTCACCTGTTCACCTTCCCCAAGGACACGAACCACAGGCGCTCGCGCGCAGTGAATTTGCCACTGAAGGTCTGCGCGAGGCTTTGTGAAAGAATAAGACAACAACGCTAGGGGCATTGCCAATGACGCACAGAAAACTGCCGATTTTCGCAGGCTCCCGCCGCGCGTCCAGGCCAACGGCACGAACACAAAAAAGATCCCGACAATCGGCCAGGGAATGCCTGTGACATGACCAAGCGCCCCACAGGCCCATATCCACGCAGCAACTACCAGTGCCCTGAGCGCAAGAACGCATAACCTTGTGAGCAAAGAACCTTTACGCTGTTTCGACTCAATTCCCAAAACGATAGTTAATACAGGTTTACCTTTCCACGATTAACGTGCCCTGTAAAAGGAATGCCGGCAAAAGATCAGTTGCCAGCACAGTCATTTTCCACGAAAGAAAACGTCCCTTTATTTGCTTGATCTCAATCAAGCCTGCTGCCATACAAACATCTCTCAGCAACCCTCTCCATGAAAACATACTTCAAGATTATTCTAAGCACTGCGCTCATCTGTGGCGCCACTACCTCTTATAGCGCTGAGGACAAAAAACCAGCTGCAGCAAAGGTCGAGGAACTTGCATCAATTGACGGCGTTGCGATAACCTCCGCGGACGTTGAACGCACCCTGCGGGTTCGATACGGCCCACAAATTGATGCCATGCCGGCTGAACAACGGGCCACAGCAATCAAACAAGCCACCCCACAGATGGCCGAGGAGTTGATTGCACGCACCCTCTTGCTGAATGCCGCAAAGGCAACGGAGAAAAAACCCGCCGCCGAGGAAATCGCCAAAACCCTTAATGAGGTAAAGGGCTCCATGCCTCCCGCCATGACTTTTGCCAACTACCTGAAATCGGCCGGCCATACCGAAGCCAGCTTCACCTCAGAGATTGAGGACGAGTTGCTGATTAGCGCACACGTGCGCACGCGCATCGATTCCGTCTCCAAGGCCGACGACAAGGCCATCGCAGAATACTACGAGAAGAACAAGGAATCCTTCACTGCCAAGGAAAGCGTAACTGCCAGCCACATCCTTCTTAAAACCGACGCCGCAGCCGGTGAAAAGGGGGCCGCCGAGAAACTTGCCGCGATCCAGAAACTGCGCACCGAACTGGTTGCCGCAAAGGGAGAAGGCTTCGACAAGCTTGCCACCAAGCACTCGGACTGCCCGAGCAGCGCCCGCGGCGGAGACCTCGGCAACTTTGGCCGCGGCCAGATGGTTCCCGAGTTTGAAAAGGCAGCCTTCACCCAAAAGGTGGGAAGTGTCGGAGACGTGGTGAAAACCAACTTCGGCTACCACCTGATCAAGGTAACTGCCCGCACCGGGGGCGGACTGCAGCCACTTGAAAAAGTAAAGGCGCAGATCAGCCAGCAACTGGATGGTCCGAAGCAGCAGAGCGCAATGCGTGAATACATCACGAGCCTTGAGAAAAAGGCCAAGGTCGTGCGCAGCTCGAAACTCACCCCTCCGGCACCGGTTCCCCCTGCCCCCGCTTCCCCGGCAGTCGAGCCCAAGAAGGGCTAGCGCTACAGGCGGCAATACCTAGGTGAGGTGCCTTATCGGGGATTGAGTCCTCCAGGCACTCGGGCTGATTCCTGTTTGCAGGCGAAACCAGCGTGCAAAGTAATTCTGGTCGTCGATACCGACATTGCCCGCGACCTCGCCAATGGATTTTCCCCGGCGCAGAAATCGCTGGGCTTCACGCAAACGGACACGGGCGCGTAATTGCCCAAGTGTCAGCCCGCACTCAGACTTGAGCATGCGGTTGAGGTAATCACGCTGATAGCCGATCTTGCCGGCAAGAAACACAAGGTCAGCGCACGGATCGGAGATAAACGACATGATCACCCGCTCAGAGCTGCGGGTAAGGGACCGCGGCCCGGCAGTGACTGCAGATCGTGCATCGAGCCTGCCGACCGCGCGCAGCAGAGCATCCAGCACATCAAGAATAATGGCGCCCACTGTCAATTGCCGGTCAGCCTTACCGATGTCACGCATTGCGAAGAGTTGCGAAATACGCAAGCGAATATGGTTCAGTGAGGTTGCCGGCAGCATCCCGACAACCCTTGGCTCAGAGTCCTCAAGACTGGGCTTCAGCCTGATGTCAAGAACCAGGCATAACGGGCGCCTCTCACGTTCTCGTTCAAAGCTGTGTTGCTGACCGGGAGCTGCATAAATCACAGTGCCGCTCCTTGCCTCGTAGCGGCTTCCGCCAACACTCTGCGCCCCTTGCCCCCGAAGATAGACCAGTAACTGCCCGTAGCGATGACTGTGACTGCCCAGGCCGGTTCCCTGCAGGTGCTCGTTGAGCTGAAGTCGGAGAACATCAATCCCCGGCAACGAAATGCCAAGATTCTCTATAAGCAGTGGACGATAACCCTTCATAAAAGGAAAAAATCGATTAGGATAAAAATAATGGTCGAAAATGTGCTAATAGCAAGTCTCTTCGTTCTAACCGGTTGAGCCGGATGCAGCTTAACTTATAAGATCCATGAAAAATGAAACAACCACCCCGGTTATTCTCGTTACCGGCGCCGGACGCGGGCTTGGACGCGGCATCGCCACCGAGCTCGCCAAGGCAGGAATGAGCGTCGCCGTCCATTACGGTAACAGTCACAGTGGTGCACAGGAAACAGCGACACAGTGCAGGGAACTCGCAACACGCGACGGTCAACACTTCCACACGATCCAGGGTGATCTCTCCGACCCGCAATCCCGAAGTGGAATCCTGCCAGCAGCCCTGCAGCACTTTGGACACCTCGATGCGCTTATCAATAATGCCGGCATCACCGAACCCAATCGCCGGGACTGTCTTCATGCACAGGAAGAGGACTACGACAGCGTCATGCACGTAAACCTTAAGGCCCCCTATTTCCTCATGCAGGCAATTGCGCGCTGGATGATAAACAATCCCGACGCCAAGCGCCTGCCTCATTACCAGATGCTGAATATTTCATCGATCTCATCATCCGCGGTCTCGATCAATCGTGGCGCCTACTGCATATCAAAGGCAGGGCTGTCCATGGCTACTGCCGTATGGGCGGCACGACTGGCCGAGCACGGAATACTCGTCAATGAGCTACAGCCCGGCATCATGAGCTCGGACATGACCTCGGGCGCGAAGGAGAAATACGACGCTCTACTATCGGACGGTGAACTTGTTCCACTGGCCCGCTGGGGTAACGGAACAGACCTCGGCAAATCAGCTGTCGCCTTGCTCTCGGGCTCTTTTCCATTCACCACAGGGCATGTCATCCCGGTTGATGGCGGGTTCCATCTACGCAGGATCTAGTTCTCTCAATACGCTTATCCTCTTGTTATGCTAGAACCAGACCTCACACTTGCCGCCACTGACCTCAAGCCCCAGTTATCCACGTTCTGGAGCCTCTCCGGTA
>CAWVVE010000253.1:0-4440 GCA_963933075.1 uncultured Verrucomicrobiaceae bacterium
ATCGGCTATTCATGCGACACTCGAGGCGATGGGCATTGGGCCAGGAGACGAAGTAATCACTGTTCCCTACACCTGGATCTCGACTGCCGAGATGATTGCCCTGATTGGTGCAAAGCCGGTGTTTGTTGATATTGATGAGCAGACCTGGAACATGGATACGCGACAGGTTGAGGCGGCAATTACACAGAATACAAAGGCAATAATGCCGGTTTGCATTTATGGCCAGACGGCGGACATGACAACGATCAACGAGATTGCGGAACGCAACGGTAACCTGCCGGTCATTGAGGATGCTGCCCAGTCATTCGGCGCGACCCATCATGGCAGGAAGTCCTGTGCTTTGTCGGCGATCGGCAGCACCTCGTTTTTCCCCAGTAAACCTCTTGGTTGTTACGGGGATGGAGGCGCCCTGTTCACTGATGATGATACTCTGGCGCAGTCTATGCGCCAGATTCGTGTTCATGGGCAGGCAAAGAAACACCATCATCCGGTGCTCGGGATCAATGGCCGACTGGATTCCATTCAGGCGGCGGTCGTGCTGGCCAAGCTGGAACTTTTTGACACCGAGATCGCCAAGAGGCAATTGGTCGCCGCCACCTATAATAAGAAGTTGGATGGTCGCGGGATTGTCCTGCCGCATGTCGATGCGCATAATACTTCGGTTTATGCCCAATACACGATCCTCTCAGAAGATCGTGACGCATTGCATCAGTCATTGACTGATGCCGGTGTTCCATCGGTCCCCTATTATGCCGTGCCGTTGCATCTTCAGCCGGTCTTCAGTGACCTTGGCCACCAGTCCGGCGATTTTCCAGTGACTGAGAAAGTTGCTGCACAGTGCCTTAGCCTGCCGATGAATCCTTACCTTAGTGATGATGAAGCCGACCAGGTTTGTAGTGCGATTTGTGCCGCCACGCAGGGCTGATCGGTTAGTGGCTTGGTCTTAAGGTGACATTTTGATATAATTATCCAGTGATGAGACAAAAGTATATATTCGCTGTGTTTGCGCTGCTTGTTATATTCAAGGGAGAGTGCTTTTCGGAGCCTGTTGGGCTCGACGGGTTGAAGGTAGGATTTGAGCGTAAAGTTGGAGAAGTTCTCGAGCCTTTGGTTGAGCGTCATTCCAAGGAGTTATTGAACCTTGAGCAGGCACTTACCCGGGCTCAGAAGCTTGAGGAAGCGTTAAAGGTCAGGGAAGAGAGGGTTCGAATTGTATTGGTAAAAGGTTCTGCTGTGATTACTGGATTGCCGGAATCCCCGCAGCAATTGACAATCCTTAATTCCAGATTCCGACGCCAGGCACTCAGCTTAATGCGACCTTGGGAGCTCAAGTATGAAAAGGTGCTGGGTGATCTTCTGGGCCAACTCCAACGTGCCGCAAAGCTCGAGGAGGCATTGCTTGCAAAGAAGGAATTGGAGGCATTTCGGGCCAAAATTAAACTTCGCGATGATGCCCAGAGAGGTAATGCCGCTGAAGGAGGCAATGATTTTGCGTTAGCTTCCGCAGGGGCAACTGCCAAGGCGCCCAACCGGGCGGGTGATCTCATTGATGGTAAAATTGAGCACAAGGGGACGGCAACGGGTGGCATTGGTTATGCGTGGGGGGGTTGTCCGTCAGATTTTATCGTGGCATTCCCCAGTTCCAAAAATATCAGGAAGGTACGGTTTCTTCTTTACGACAAGGACAAACGGAGAAGCTACAATTACCAGCTGTTTATTTTGGCCCATGGGAGTGATGATTGGGAAATGATCGCCGATCGTTCCAAGAAGCCCTCACAGGGCTGGCAAGATCACAAGTTTAACCCCAGGATGATCAGCAAAATCAAGGTGGTTGGTTTGAAGAATAGTAGTAACAAAAACTTCCACATTGTTGAGATTGAGGCCCGTTAGCCATTACGCTCTTTTAAGGCAATATTTTACCGGGGCCCCTTGAGAGCAATTCCCGGAGGCGCAATCAATCTCACGACAAACAAGAAAAATTTGGATCGGCGGGTTCAAGTGTTAGAAGATTTCACCCATGGCTTTTGCCTGTGATCCCATTTCTTCTCAACTCGGATTAATCATCAGGGATGCGCAATACTTCACTAGAAATATTTAGCTGCGCCGGGTTAGTCAGTTTTATCTCCTTCAAACAAGTGTTAATGGCCCATGCCTAAGAGTCCCCTTGTCGTTATCCTTGGAGCTGGTAAGCCTTTCTTTGGCGATGCTCCTTCAGCAATCGCTCAGACCATTGAGAACAAGCGAGTACTTGATTGGTTGGTTGAGGCGTTTTCTGTTGTTGCGGGTGCGCAATTTCATTTTGTTGGTGGATATAAGATCGACGAAGTGATCGCGAGTTATCCCGCATTGGGCTATACGGTTAATAAGGAATGGCGCGACACCGGGAGTGTTAGCTCCTTGGCTCTTGCTGTATCTGAGGATGTAGAAGATCTCTACGTGTGCTACTCTGATACTGTGTTTCGGCGTCGTGCCGTGGAGTTGCTTCATCAGGAGAGCGCAGATGTAGTCTTCGGCGTGGATTATCGGTGGAAGGAGCGTTATTCCCAGCGTGCGTCTGAGGATTTGGCTAATGCGGAGACGGTGCGCATCAATGACTTGGGCCACATCATTGACGGCAATGAAAGTGGGCAGGGTATAGAAGCAGAGTTTACCGGAATGATGCGTTTACGGGGAGATGCGCTCAGTGAGTTTAAAGCACTTGTTTTACGGCAACAGAATTTGGATTACCAGAAATGGTCTATGCCAGACCTCCTCGCTTATCTGCGTGACTGTAACTCCCCGTTTAAAATTCAATCGGTTGATTTCGAGGGCAATTGGTCGGAACTCAATGCGCCTCAGGATTTAGCAAGATTTGTGCTTGGCACCAAGGCCGAGACCCTGGATCGCCTGCGTCCAATATTGAAATCAGCTTCAATTGAGGAGCAGGTGAGCGTATCAGTAAAGGCGTGGAACCATGATCCCCAGAGATGTCTTACCTCTATCAATAAGATGTTCTCTGGAGCTCAAGTTATTGTCCGAAGCAGCGCGCTTAGCGAAGATTGCTGGAACAACTCGAATGCGGGCGGATTTGATTCGGTGTTGAATGTTGATAGCGGCATCAAGGCTGAACTAAGAGAGGCAATCAGCCAGGTTATCTCCTCTTACGGTGATTCAAGTTTAGAGGATCAGGTGCTTGTGCAGAGGATGTTGAGTGATGTTACCCTCAGCGGGGTTGTTTTCACGCGCACTCTTGATCAGGGAGCACCGTATTATGTGGTGAACTTTGATGATGAGACAGCCAGCACCGATAGTGTTACCAGTGGTCAGGGAGAATCACTCAGGACGGTGATGGTGTTGCGGTCCGAGCGCAATCGCATCGGCGAGATTGATTCCAATCTTGAACCATTGATATTGGCTATTGCCGAGATTGAAAGCCTCGTGGGATATGACTCGCTGGATATTGAATTTGCAGTCACATCAGGTGGCCACTTACATATCTTGCAGGTTAGGCCAATTGCAGTAACTCATCAGTTTCATCAGGTAGGGGATGAACAGATTGTATCAGCGCTGACTGACGCCAAGGTGCAATTCCGGCGGCAGTCAAATCCTTCACCTTATATTGTGGGCGGTGAGACGATTTTCGCGGTGATGCCGGATTGGAACCCGGCTGAGATTGTGGGAACAAAACCCCGCCCATTGGCGCTGAGCCTTTATCAGTATTTGATCACGAATGAAGTCTGGGCTGAGCAACGGGCAGGATATGGTTACCGGGACGTCCGGCCACAACCCCTCATTATTGGGTTCCAGGGACACCCGTTTGTGGATGTGCGGGCAAGTTTCAATTCGTTTATTCCTGCTGGAATTGACGATAAATTAGCGGACAAACTGGTTAGGCACTACCTCAGTGAGTTAAGGGAAAAACCTCATCTTCATGATAAGGTGGAGTTCGACATATTATTTACGTGTTGGTTTCCGGATATACGTGACTTGCTGGTTCAGCGTTTACCGCCGGGCATTTTCTGCAAGACAGAGCGTGATGAACTCGAGGAATCGCTTGCGGAGATTACGGTAAATGGCATTGACAGGATCAACGAAGACAGGGCATCAGTCATGGAATTGGAAGCACGCTATGCCAAAGTGTTGTCCAGCAAGCTTCCATCACTTGAACTCGCCTGTTGCCTGGTTGAGGAATGTAAACGTTTTGGGACCTTGGCGTTCAGTCATCTTGCACGCGCAGGATTTGTCGCGGTGACAATCCTGAAATCTCTTGTGAGAACTGGAGCAATAACCATTGATGAGTTCGAAAGATTCATGAACTCTTTGGAGACGGTTACTAGCCGTTTCGAGTTTGACGCCTCCCAAGTAGCTTCCGGCGAATTGGAATTTGATAGTTTTGTGGATTTATATGGGCACTTAAGACCGGGAACCTATGATATAACCTCTGAGGCTTATTTTGAGAAT
>CAWVVE010000254.1:0-4436 GCA_963933075.1 uncultured Verrucomicrobiaceae bacterium
GCTCGGGTGCAGGCTCGGGTGCAGGCTCGGGTGCAGGCTCGGTGGCAGCCGGCGGGGGCGCATTATTATTTTTCTCACAGGCGGACATAAGGACAACCACAGACGCCAATACGGTGGTTACTGCATTGTTAAGGAACTTGGTTTTCATCATGAATGGAAAACTCTGCATCAACGGCTTCGCCATTTCCCCGCGCCATTCTGCACAATGGCAGATCAATGAATAGAGCCGCGGCAAGGGCAACCTCAGAGTTCATCATAACCGCAGAGTCTAAACGCTGCAGCCCAAAGCGGCAAGTGCGGTTCAATTCAGTGGAATCACACGCAGGAAGTGCTCCGAACCCGGTGGACCACCTAACGGTTCAGTGAATTGGTGGGTATAACCGCTCGCCTGCTCCGCAACCCCCACCGAACTCCATTCAGAGAGGTCCTCTGAGACCTGCAGCTGGTAAATGCCGCCAATCTCGCTGCCGAAAACAAGGCTCAGTCGCCCATCTGCCTCGAGTTCAACAGAGAGAACATCGAGGTAACCTGTATCCCGGACATCAGAAATAAGGAAAACGCTGTTCGGGCTCCCTCCTGAGGAATCGGTTGCAAAATAGAGCTCCCCATCCTCATCCTCACCGAATGTGGTGACCCTGGTAAATCCTGAAAGTAACGATTGCACCTGCCATCCCTGCGGCCCGTCGGGGCGGACACCATTGAAATCACCGGCGTAATAATCAACATAGAAATAAACCCCCTGCATACGCGGATGTTTAGCTCCCCGGTAGACATAACCTCCGGTAATCGATCTGCCAAAACTGCGGCCATATTGATGCACCGGACCAACCGGTGCCCCCGGTATAACACCTGAGGTCACATTCTCACGCTCACCCTCAAAGAAACGCCACCCGTAGTTTTCCCCTCCTACACTGGCTGCAGGCTGGAAATTAATCTCCTCAAGAGCACCCTGCCCGACATCAGCAATCCATAAATCACCGGTATCCCGATCGAAGGAGAACCGCCAGGGGTTGCGCAATCCGAGCGCCCATATCTCATCCAGTGTCGAGGCATCTCCCACAAAGGGATTATCAAGCGGGATCGCATAACTTTTCCCCGGGTCCGGCTCACCCTCAACGTCAATACGCAATAACTTGCCAAGGTTGAGCCTTCTGTTCTGCGCCCGGTCTCCCGGGTCGTTGCCACTGCCTCCGTCTCCCAGGGCCATGTAAAGGTAACCGTCGCCGGCAAACTGAATCTGCCCGCCGTTGTGATTACTGAACGGCTGACTCTGGGTCATTATCACCTCCTCCGAGGCCTGCCGTGCACGATCCGGATCAGCCTTGTCAACCATGAACCGTGACAGCGTGGATCCCGATGAACCGGTATAACACAGGTAAAAATGCGGATCCGGGTCGGTGCCAAATCCTTGCGGAAATGCAATACCCAGCAAGCCCTCCTCATTACTTGAATCATCGACCCTTGATTCAATGTCGAGAAAAGGAGCGGCAAGTAATACTCCCTGCTTAATGATTCTCACCCTGCCTGGTTTCTCGAGGACAAATAACCTCCCGCTACCATCCCCGCAATGCTGGATATCAACCGGCCTCTCCAACCCGCTTGCAACTGTTGTCACCCGTAAAACAGGCCATTGTGTATCATCAGCAACAAGCTGCGGCATAATGATCAGGTCACTGCTGCTTAAGCCCTCGTTTAATCCCTGGATAGCTAACATGTTTTCACCCTCAACGAGGACCCCAACAGAGCTGCCCAGGTCAAAAGACTCAAAGACCTCCGCAGCATCATCACTGTGACCCGCGGAAGCCAAAGCGTTCCACCCGGGAGATTCAGCTGGAGAATTGCTCCCGGCGACCCTCACCCCGTTAATCCAGGCGACAAAACCGTCATCGTATTTCATCCTGAGGGTCAATGCCTGGATCATCGCTAGGTCCGGCGCTTCAACCCGGAAGGGAACCCGGATAAAAACCGAGCCGACCTCCGTGCGCATCTGCTCAACATCTATCCCGATAAGCGGCCGGTATCGATCACCGTTAGAGGTGTCGTAGCCAATCCCGGTCAGTCCGGCCTGCCAGTCTGCAATATTCGCGGGATCTGTGACATTCTTCCAGCTCTCGCCAAGTAGACTTCCTCCGTTGTCAACGGAAGGCACCAGGGCCTGAGCATCAGACCGCTCATCGACAAGGATCAATTCGACAGCTGATAAATCTGCCGTCAAAAAAAATGCCGCTGCCCATGCCAACCTGTTCACCATGCACCTCATCCAACAACACTACTCAAGGAACCTGAAACTGGGTAAATCCTCATCATCGATCACCTTCTCACCAGTAGTTGATGTTGTCACCCCCGTATCTACCGGAAAATCATGTTCCTCCCGGGTGGTCGTATTGCCACCCATCGGCTGCGCACCGTGCCTTGGGTCACCATTGAATTCCGGTGCAATGAGTAGCGATTGACCCGGGACATACCCGTCTGTTCCCATCAGTGCTTTCCTGGCAAAGAAAGCACCGCAACTGAGAATGACGCCAATAATGAGGACCATGAGCATTCTGCCAAGCAATACATTTCCACGGACCACCTTTATTCCGGGTTTTCTTTTTTCCTGAAGGAGAACTGATGCCAGCGCACCGGGGTTGTTGTTGCCCGGCTGTTCCTTATCGCCCCTTGCAAAAGGATTCTCCACAGCTTGCACCCCCCCGACCGCGCGACCGGGGAAAGGTGCGGAAAAAGCATCATACGCCTCCTCTTCAGTTAATGGCTTTATCTGCACCCCGGACTTTGCAAGGGCAAGAGGCGCCAGGTTGGCATCCATCGGGACGCGACGGTAAGGGGATCTTGCCATTCCTCCGTCCATTCCCCGGGGTGCCCGTGGAGTTGCCTGGAACCCGACCTCTTCCCCGCGCTCGCTTGCCTGCTTCGCTACAGGAATCCGATCAGCCGGTGTTTCACTTTCAATCACCGCCGGAGCTTGATCACAAGTGCTCTCAAGAGGTCCCTCGCCATCCGCCTCAGGCTCAAGTCGCTCAAGTCGCTCAAGTAATTGTGATGCCGGGGGCGCTTCCCCGGAGTCGAAGAGCATTTCCCCGCCAGACCGCCAGGGCGACGGATCCCAGTGGTCAAAAACAGTCGTTACTTGATTGAAATCACGATCAGGAAGCCCTGTCTGATCCTCTGGCTCGTGGATTGCTTGATCGCCAAAATGACTTGTGTCCGGCCGGTTATCCTCAATCTCGTCGAGCGCGCTGGCTGCCCACTCTTCAGCACTCAAAGATGATCGCCCCGTGTTCGCGGAGACTGGAAGCCAATCTTCAGCTAATGGCGAGCGCTCCGACTCCGCGTCCACGGACAAACATTCAGGGGATTCCTGCTCAAGAAAAACCGGAAACTCGACCGGATCACTTGTTCCGGCATCAGGTTCTGATTCATCACCCTTCCCCTTCGGCATGAACGATCCGGATATTTCCACGCTGGCAGTCCGGGCTTCTGGACGACTCTCCTCGGGCCCCAGGCTGGAAAAAACTTTCCGACTACCTGCCGGCTTACGCAGCACATGATAGGCAACGACAGGAACAATCGAGGCCAGGCTCATCCTTACAAGGCCTGCAATGACACGGCTGAAAAGCAGCCCTCCAGCCAACCCGCTGATCGCCAATGCCCCAAGCTTGAAAGCACCGCCAGGATGTAATCCTCCTGAATCCTCAGGTTGCTCAACAGGTTCAGGGGGTTCCATTCGTTTTGTTAAACCTTAGGTTCTTTAAAGGTTAATATTATCTATTACTAAAGAACACTGAAATATCCAAGCGAAAAGCAATCGCGCAGCAAACACTCACCCACAGGCTCATTTGACAGTCCACTAACCCGCCTCGAACATCCCCAATGCGCCGTCGCACCCACCTTATCTCCTTGTTCCTCACCGGACTGCTCACTGTTTCAGCCTTCTCCCAGGCCAAACCAAAACCAGCACCTGAAAAAAAGACCGGAAATTCCGCGGATGACACCAAGTATCTCCGCTTCACGGAAACAGAAACCGAGGCCAGGCTGGAAACCGCCTCAGTGCATTACTCGCACACTGACGGCACCACTGTCGAGCTTATTGGCGCCGTGCACATTGCCGACAAGCCCTACTACAGCGCCCTCAACGAACAGTTCAAGGGATATGACGCACTGCTCTATGAAATGGTGGGTGGTGATCCTGAAAATCCACCCTCCAAGGAAGATCTCGCAAGCAGTAAGAACAATTTGATGCGCACCCTACAGTCCAGTTTCGGCAAGATGATGAAACTCGACTTTCAACTCGATCACATTGACTACACGGCGAAGAACTTCGTGCACGCGGACATGAGCTACGAGACCTTTAAAAAACGCCAAAAGGCGAAGGGGGAAAACCTGCTCTCAATGATGCTTAAAGCCCAAAGCCAGGCCGGCAACTCGAAGAACCA
>CAWVVE010000255.1:0-4432 GCA_963933075.1 uncultured Verrucomicrobiaceae bacterium
CACGGCACTGGGTTGAGTCAGTGAATCGACGGTGACTGAGACTGTGCTGCCACTATCGCTGTCCTGCTCAACAGGCGGCGGGTCCTGCTCAGCCGGCGGGTTGTCCTCGGCAACACCTTCAGCAGTTTCCTGGTCTGCCTCCTCAGTGGCTTCAAGGGGATTATCTTCAATCCCGGTTGGTGCCGGCTGCTCTTCCTCGGTTTCATCGCGTAACTCCAACCCCAGGTCGGCAAGCAGAAACCTGGTGTCCACGTAGGTAAGGGTGATGTCGAGTTCATCCTTAAGTCGCGACTGAATAGCGCTTAAGTCCTTACCCTGCCGGATCCATTCTGTGATAGTGGCCTTCTGATTGTCGGTAATGTCCATTTCAGGTATGTATATTGGCGTGATGTAGCCCGCAGTGCAACCTTAGTGACGTGCGGGCTCGCGGCGGGTTTTCGCAACGTATTTTTTATGGGCTTCGGCGAGTTCGGAGATTTCGGAGACGATCTTGATGTTCGCGTCGGACAGGTCGGTGCTTTGTCCAATATCCGCCTCCAGGTCATAAAGGGTGAGGCCGGTTTGTTTCTGCATGTAGGCACCGGGTATACCGTCATTGCCCGGTTTGTCGCGCAGGCTGCGGTAGCTGTGTGGCAGGTGTAGGCTCCACTTCCCCCTGCGCACGGCCTGCAGGGTTTTTCCCCAGTAGAAATAATAGGCTTCATGTGGGCTTTCGGCCTCCTTATTGCCGGCGATAAGCGGCCAGATATCCTTGCCGTCAATTTTGTGCTCCGGCAGTTTGCTCCCGGTAAGCCGGGCGATCGTCGGCAGAATATCTATTGTCATCGCCGGTGTGGAGCAGACGCTGTTGGCAGGAATATTCCCCGGCCATTGCATGATGCACGGCACGCGCACTCCACCTTCCCAAGAGGTGGCTTTGCCTTCCCGCAATGGACCAGCGGAACCGGCATGGTTCCCGTAACTGAGCCAAGGGCCGTTGTCGGTGGTGAAAATGACCAGAGTGGATTCACTAATCCCGTGTTGCTTGAGAGCGGAGAGCACCTCTCCCACGGACCAGTCGATCTCCTTCATCACGTCGCCGTAAAGGCCTGCCCCTGACTTTCCCTTGTTCTTGGGGGAGACGAAAAGGGGCACGTGCGGCATACTGTGCGCGAGATAGAGAAAGAACGGCTTCTCTTTGTTCTTGGCGATGAATTTAAGGGCCCTCTGGGTATAATCAGTGGTGAGCCGGGTCTGTTCTTCGGGCGTTACCTCAGTATCAATGATCCTGTCGCCTTCAACCATTGGCAGGTGTGGCCAGCGCTTGAGGCGCTGCTTAAGAGGCAGGTTGCGTATCCCGGGATGGTGGGGCCACATGTCATTGGAGTATGGCAGGCCATAGTATTCATCGAATCCGTGGTGGACGGGTAAAGACTTTTTGTGATCGCCAAGATGCCACTTGCCGAACATCCCGGTGGCATATCCCTGCGCCTTGAGGAGTTCGGGGATCAGGATCTCGTCGGGATGGATGCCGTGCTTTGCATTGGGCCCCGGCGCGCCGAACATTCCGAGACGGTTCGGGTAGCAGCCGGTGAGCAGCGCAACACGTGATGCCCCACAAACCGCCTGGGCAACATAAAAGTCAGTAAACATGCGCCCCTGTTTTGCCATACGGTCGAGGTTTGGGGTCTTATATCCCCTGGCGCCGAAACAACCGATGTCCCCGTAGCCCTGGTCATCGGTGAATATGATGACGATGTTGGGCGCTTTTGCACCTGCATGAAGGGGTTGCATGACCACTGCCATTGCAATGAGCAGCAGAGCATGGAGTTGCATTATCGGGCGTTGGTTTAACGGTCTTTGCCTAGGAATTTGTGCGCAGGGTGGCATGCAGGAGACTCTCGCCGACAGTTGTAATTGATTACCTGGGGCCTTCAATGATTTCCAATAAGGTGTTTATCTTTTGTGCAAGGGCGATGGTTTTTTCCCTTGAAGGAACAGCAGTGATTTTTTTCTGGCCCGGAGCCGGGTCGTATCCCCCGAGATCAGCGAGGATATCTTCAATGCCTGCGGTGAGACTGACAATATGTGCCCTCTCACGCAGTTTGGGTTCAAGGCCCTGCAAGGTTTCAAGGAAGTAGGCGAGCAGGTCGGTGCGGGTCAGTTTACCCGCTTTCTTTTCCGAGTAGGATTCGGATACGGTGATGGCGGCTATTTCAAAGGATCGCAACCAGCCGCCAAGGGCGACCAGATGGGCAATGTCGACATCCCGCAACAGAACCATTTCCGCTTCAACATCAGCCTGTGTCTTGGCAAGCTCGGTTTTCAGGTTCTCCCATTTGCCCAGCACACTGTTTTCAAGGATGCTTTTCGTGTGCCTGGTAACCCGCATCCCGGCACCGAGTACTTTGGCCTGCTTTAGTACGGCCCGGCCGATTGTTTCAATTTCGGGGAGCTCTTCCGCCTGAACGATGAGAAATCCCTCAGCGATAAGGTTTCCCAAGCCAAGAGCCACCAGTGACCGGTCACGCGGTATTTTTTTTGGAATGCCACGTTTCAGGCGGCTGTAGGGCAATTTCCCGAAATCATCAAGGGCCTCAAAGAGCTTCTTGATCGATGGCGTGGTGAAATGATTGATACCAAATTCCTCGCGAACATGCTCGTCGCCGATTAAATCCTCCGGTATCTGCTGGCCGTCAACGGGTGCGAGATGGATCATCAGGGCGGAGCTGATGGCAATAAGCTTCATTGGCAAGGGAGTGTTGATTCCAGTAGGTGGCGGGGTCCTTTTTGTGCAGCCCTGCAAAGGGTCAGTTAATAAGGCAGACCATTATGAGCTATGGAGGGGATTAGTTCGAGCCATAAATCGGGCAATTGCTTCTTGGGGATTTCTGGTTTAAAAAGGAATACCTCCCGGGCTGGGGGTCGGCAGGTATCATTTTTTCTTATAACGACGGATGGGACACATTGCGACTAGCATTTGGATTGTTTGCTACTTCCTGGTGTTGCTGGGCTTGTCGGCCTACGGCATTCATCGTTACACGATGATTTACCTGTATTGGAAACACAGGAGGAGCCGCCCGGAGCCGGCTTCCCGGTTTAAAGAGCTACCGAGGATTACTATCCAGTTGCCGATCTTCAACGAATTATACGTTGTGCGCCGTTTAATTGGAGCTGTTTCCCGGATCGATTATCCCCGGGAATTACTGCAGATTCAGATTCTTGACGACTCCACAGATGAAACCACCGAAATCTGCAGGGAAGAGGAGGCCAAGCTGCTCGATGACGGTTTTGATGTTGAGTATATACACCGCGTGGACCGGATAGGATTCAAGGCAGGCGCTCTGGAGCACGGCATGGAGAGCGCGACCGGAGAATACATTTATATCCTTGATGCTGATTTTGTCCCCGAGCCCAATGTGCTGCATGAGATGATTCACTTCTTTACCGACATCAAGGTGGGCATGATTCAGACACGCTGGGGGCACATAAACAAGAAATACTCAATCCTTACACGAATCCAGGCACTCTTTCTCGACGGTCACCTTGCCGTCGAGCAGACGGCACGAAGCCGCAGCGGACGGTTTTTCAATTTCAACGGGACTGCTGGCATTTGGCGCAAGGATTGCATCATTGATGCCGGGGGGTGGGAACATGATACACTGACTGAGGACCTTGACCTCAGCTACAGGGCACAAATGAAGGGATGGAAGTTTGTCTACCTCAAGGATGTGGTGACGCCCGCTGAACTGCCTCCTGACATGAATGGCTTCAAGAGTCAGCAACATCGCTGGGCCAAGGGTTCCATCCAGACCTGCCTGAAAATTCTGGGGCCGGTCTGGCGCAGTAAGCTTCCCAGAATTATCAAGCTGGAGGCTACCGCCCACCTGACGTCAAATTTCGCTTACCTGTTGCTGATATTGCTCTGCGTACTGGTCAATCCGGCGATGCATCCCGAGAGTGGATGGGTGCGCACTTTCGTGCTTGATATCCCGATCTTTTTTGCCACTACGATTTCCGTCGGTTTGTTTTATGTAACTGCGCAGATAGCGATCAACCCGAGCCCGTTGAGATGGTTGCGCGAGATATGTTACCTGCCGGTGTTACTGGCACTTGGGATCGGCATGTCGGTCAATAACGGCAAGGCCGTGTTTGAGGCCCTGTTGGGAAAGCAGTCGGATTTCGTGCGCACCCCCAAATACGGAATTGAGCAGAAGCGCAAGGATGTCAGGAAAGCCAAATACCGCGCGCTGAAGTCGCTGAAGTCGCTGAAGTCAGTTGTGACGTTTTTTGAAGTGGCATTTTTCCTCTATTTCAGTTATCTCGTTTTGTATGCTCTTGCACTGGGAAACTGGATCGGTATACCGTTCCTGATTCTCTTCCAGGCAGGGTTCTTTTTTGTGGCCTACGGTTCGTTGCGGCACTTGCTGCCGGGGTGGGTTCTGGGTGCGGC
>CAWVVE010000256.1:0-4429 GCA_963933075.1 uncultured Verrucomicrobiaceae bacterium
CGCTTTTGTGCGTATTTATAACGCTTTTTTACGACACCATTGGATAATAGATATCGGGGCACACTGCTTTCCCCGTAGTGGAGAGAAAAAGTATTCTTCGGGTTTGAGAGGATCTGGCAGGTGGCATAAAATAACGACCATGAAACGCATACTCCTTGCCCTCCTCATTACCTGCGGGTGCACCTCATTACCGGCAGCCAAGCCCAACGTCCTTTTTATCGCCATTGATGATTTAAATGATTGGATTGGATGTCTCGGAGGTCATCCGCAGGCGCGCACTCCGAACCTGGACAAGTTGGCCAAGCGCGGGGTGCTCTTTACCCGCGCATACTGCGCGGCTCCCTCTTGTAATCCTTCCCGTGCCGCGCTCATGACCGGCATCCTCCCTTCCACCAGTGGGGTGTACCACAATTCGCAGCCGTGGCGGGCGGCGATGCCCAAGGCAGTCACCCTGCCTCAGCACTTCACCGCACATGGCTACTGGTCTGCAGGATCAGGAAAAATCTATCATGGCCGTTATCCTGATCCCGCCTCATGGCAGACCTATTTCCCTGACCAGAAAAAGAATAAGCCCGTTGACCCGCTCCCCGCCAAGCGTCCGGTTAATGGAATTCCAAAAACGGCGCATTTTGACTGGGGCCCGGTGTCGAAGCCGGCCAGCGCAATGGGCGATTACCAGGTGGCTGACTGGATCATCGGCCAGTTGAAACATGAACACGACAAACCCTTCTTCCTGGCCTGCGGCATCTACCGCCCGCATCTGCCGTGGTATGTGCCCCGTAAATATTTTGATCTCTTTAATGAAAGTGAAATCCAGTTGCCGGCTACGCTCAAAAACGACCTCAAGGACGTGCCAACTGCCGGCGTAAAAATGGCCAAGCCGCAGGGCGACCATGCCAAGGTGAGCAAACACAAGCAGTGGAAAAAGGCCGTGCACGGTTACCTGGCTTCCATTGCCTTCGCTGATGAACAGGTTGGGCGCGTGCTCAGTGCACTGGAAAAAAGCCCACACGCGGCCGACACCATCATCGTGCTCTGGACCGATCACGGCTGGCACCTGGGCGAGAAAGAGCACTGGCGAAAATTTACCCTGTGGGAACGTGCCGGGCGCACGCCGGTCATGTTTGTGGTACCCAAGGGAATATCCAAAGCGCTGGCGCAAGGCACCCGGGCCGGAATGCGCGTGGATCGGCCGGTGGGGCTGATCGATATCTACCCCACCCTCGTTGACCTCTGTGGATTGAACGAAAACAAGGCGCTTGAAGGCCAAAGCCTAGTGCGCTTACTGGCTGATCCAAAGGCAAAGTGGCCCCGGCCGGCCCTCACCACCTATGGGCGCAACAACCACGCCCTACGCACCCCACAGTGGCGCTACATCCGCTATGCAGATGGATCTGAGGAACTTTATGATCACAGCACAGATCCCAATGAATGGACAAACCTGGCCGGTAAGCCAGAATATGCGCCACTGAAGAAGGAGCTGACTGATTGGTTCCCAAAAAAGAACGCTCCCACCGCCGCGGATTCCAGGAAGAAGAAAAAGTCGAAGAAGAAATAAGTGCCGGCATCTCTGCCGGCACCATGTGGTCTTGGAAACTATTGTGCGTCTTGAGGACCCCGGTCACCAAAAGGAAATGCCCCCGATAATCAGGGGCATTACCATGGCACTTATGATAAAATTACAAATTCCTTATTCCTCGACAGGTTGTATTCCATTGACGTAGACAACGTTGTAGCCGCCATCCTGCGCCCCATCTAACGACCAACCGTCGTAAGCATCACGGGAAAGATAGAACCGGCAAGTGCCGCCGTTAGTCGGTTGCGGCGAATAAGAGGCAGCTCCCGGCGGAATCAGCCCCTTGCCTATCCAGTGCCTGTCAAAATAACGGACATAGATCAATTCATCCGTAACCTTGCCTTTCTCTGTTTTTTCGATCTTCACCTCAGCCACCTTGCGGACATATTCCACATTTCCTTCCCGTTCCGTGCGGGAGTAGGTGGCCTGCACCTTGCCAACCACGATGTCAGTCGCAATCTGCTCCAGTTGTTCTATCGAATACGGCGCTTTTATCGCCCATGCATGATGGCAGGTAACAATTAAAAACAGGCAGGTGGATAATAAAGCAGTGGTTCTGGTTAATGGTTTCATGGGGTTCTTCTTTTTTGTTTGGGGATTTATTGCTTGAAGGGACTCTCCTCCTCATCCGGGAGGCTTGTAATCAATGCCTTCATTTTTGTGTTTAGACGGAGAGCCCGGGCAGTTTATTAGACTTTTTTTCCGATATCCTTCGCAGCCGCTATTGGCGTTCACCTAGGTATGCCTTTAATGCAGACTCCGATTCCCAGCTGATGTAGCCGCGACTCTTGTAACGCCGGTGGCACTTGCTGCAGGAAAGACGACCGGCCGGCGTCCTGAGCTCAAGGAAAGTTCCGTCTTTGTGCCGGATAAAAGAAAATTTCCAATCCGTCACCTGACCGGTATCCGCTTTCTTGACCATGACGGTGCCGATCTCATCGGGATTTTCCTGGATTTTCCCCTTGGAGAATTTCTTCTTCACGAACCTGGAACCTATGGGGTAGGCAAAACTGCCGGGATTTTTCCTGCGGTAATCAATCACCGTCCTGTTCACATAAATATCCGCTTCAGCCATCGTGTGGGGACTCCATAATTCCGGGCGATAAAAGCACAGAGCCATCACCGATGCATCCATCGGGATCCGTTTATTGGTGATCTTCACCATGCCATCAGGCTCCTGCAAGGCCCCTTCCTTAAAATCAAAAACAACACAGCCCGGAAAAACCATGAGGGTCAAAGGCATCAAACAACACACCCAAATCATAATCGACAGCTTCATTATTTCCCTTTCCTTACGACATAGTGAATCTTGACTCCATGTTTGGATTCAATTCGCACCGAATTATGCGCCTTGTAAGCGGGAGAATTACTCTTCCTGTAAGACACCTCAAGGTTTTGATCGTCGATCCAGCGCACCTCAATATTGAAAAAACTCTTCCATGTATTGTGCTTTCCCAGAAGGCCGTCGCGTTGATCGAGTTTTTCACCGGCTTTCCGGAGGCTCACATTCCAGTACATGTAACCTGCTGCCCCTCCACCGGAGCAGAAGAAACTCGTGGCGATGAACCTGCCATTGGGTGATTTCTCCTCCTGCAGGATTTCCACCTTGTCGTTCTCCCGGCTACCGCCGAAGAAATCAATGCACCCGCTCAAGAGCAACAAGAATGTGAGACTTATATAAACAATCTTCATTCTTATTTCAGCATACCGATTAATCTTTATCTTTCAGGCATCCCTCTCTCAATCCAGACTTCATATTGCAGGAGGGTGTTGCTTCGATCCAGATAAACCAGGAAGGCCACACCTAAAAGTCCTATAGTGAATGCAGAGACCGCAAGCCAACGATGATGTCCGGGAGACCGGACCGCCGCGAGATGGATCAACCCAATGATGGCAACGGGAACAAAGACGACAAGGAGGCGGTAAGGGTCAATCCCGGTATGGCCGGAATCATTCTCAACGGTATAGATCACGAGTGCACCGGTCATTAAAAAGCCGGTAAAAACAGATAGCACCAATGCCCAAAAAGCTAAGTTTTTGCTACTCATTCCTTGAGGGAATCATTCCCCTCACCTGACAACTTTACCTGTCACTTTGTTCCTCGAAATCCGCTTGCAGAGCATTCTCCGTGAATGCCAGCAGGATGACACAGACCATGCTAATCACCGCTGCGCAAACTACTACTCCGGAGAATAGCCACATCAGTCCCAGAAGGATATTTCCCTGAATCTGCCATTTCTCCGGAGTGATATAAGCACACAGGTCACGCCAGGGTTCCAGCAGGTTGAAATAATAGTCAGCAACCTGGGCATCAAATAAAAACAGGGAGGCAAGTGCAAGAGAACACACCAACACCGTGAAAAAAACCCACTGCCACACCCTCCGTATCATTTCCCTTTAGTCATCAGCATTGGTTCCTTAACGTTTTTTTGACCGGTTATCTTTCCGATGTTTACCGTCAAAGCAGTAATTTTACTCCAGCCACACCGGCTGAGAGATGACACCATTGACCGCCACATCCCACACCTCTAAGCGAACCCAGGACTTCCCACTCAAGTCGAGCGTTGCCTTAAGTGTTTGTTTTTCGAAAGCCCCGGTCTCAGTCAGGTCGATCCGTTTGCGATACACCTGTTTCCCATCGCCCATGATGACCTCGGCGAAAGCCAGGGGGAATGTCCAGGTCAAACTGGCCTCAAGCTTGGCGCCGCCCGATTCATCAAGCTTTAACGTTTCACCCGAGCGCTTTCCTCCAATCGTAAAGTGCGGCATCAGTACTTCTCCGGTGGAAATAAAGAAGGCGCCATCTCGCAACGCTTTCAGGACCGGCGCCCATCCGTCCTCGAAACGGGGAAT
>CAWVVE010000257.1:0-4423 GCA_963933075.1 uncultured Verrucomicrobiaceae bacterium
CCTTCTGCAGGAGCGGGTTGGTCGTGGTCAAGTGCAGCCAGGATGGCTTGACCAGCAACCAGTGCAACCCAACGACATCAAGGCCTGCTGAGCGGGCCCGCTCTCCACAGGCCAGTGCTTCGCTTTCTGTGATCTCACGAGGATCCTCCTTGAGGGTAAAGGGGGCAATTTCAATGCCGTCGTAGCCACACTCGGCGATATGGTCACAGGTTTTACCGAATTCCTGATTCCCGTAGGTTTCATTGCAGAGGGCGAACTTCATTCTGCTGTGAGGTTTCTGTGGATGAGGTCTGGGTGTCAAGGTTTCCTCAATAAAAATCTGAAGATTGCGGAGATAATTAACTTTGACTAACTACTTGTATACCTTGATGTTATTTTTCCTCATAGGTGTCCATGCATGGGATCTTCAAGTGCAATAAAAGATAGCGACAGACTCAGCGTGAGGGAGTTTCGTATGCCGTGGGTTTTGCGAATCGCTTTTGCCGCGGGTATTGTGATTTCCGTGTGCATGATCATCCATTCGAGTGATCGTCAGTTGCGGGCCATGGAGGAATCCTTCAAACTGGAGGAAAAGGCAAGAATGACCCTTGCCGGAGAACGTGATGTAATGGCCAGGGTGGTTGCACGGTCTGCGGCTGAGACCAAAGAGTTGTCCGGGGAAATTGAAGTGATTGCCGGGAGTAAGCGTGCTATCGAGCAGCAGTTCAAGGAGTCAGGGAAGTGGCTGGATGATGAGCGCCGTATACGCTCGGGCCTACAGGATGAAGTTGCCAGGTTGTCTGTGCAGATGACTGCTTTTCAAAAGCGTGAAGGGGCTTTACAGGACATTATTGAACTGTTGGAGGGTGAAGTTGCATCGGTTGAGAAGCGCTTGAAAAAAATCAAGACGGAGGAGGCTGCTCCACAGGTTACGCCAAATATTTCCGGCGGGCCGGAAATATTTGCATCAGCGGTTCCGGACATTTTACGGAAGAATGGATATCGAGGAAATAATAAGGGTAGCCATGATGCGCAAGTTATTGCCCTTCTCAATGAGATCGGCACCATGAATGGCGAGATCGAAGAAGTTCGTGAAGAGCGCAACATACTCAAGGCAGAGCTTGACCGCCTTGCGACTGATACAGATAGCAATGTTGCGGCCAGGCGCTCCAGCAAGCAATCCAAAGGCAGATTTTCTGGTTTTGGCAAAGGCCACAACTAGTGAGCCATTGAGCATCGGCGCTGCCAGAGCACTTTAAATGCATGACCGGCGCCGTCGGGGTTTGTTGCCGGATCCCCGGGGGCTGCCTTGATTTTTTGCCCGGCAATAAATTCAAGTTGAGTTTGAAATGCTATTTCCAGCAGGCCAAGAGGCCCGGATCTTGCCCGCAGGTCACTGAAGTCGACGTCAGCGGTGAGGTCCTGTCTTCCAGGTCGGGATAGGATTTCGTTTAAGGATTCAAGGCGTTGCTGTGCAAAGTAGGCGCGAAGGGTTCCCTCAGGACGGCGGTGATAAAGATCGGGAAACAAGTCCCCATAGTCGATGGTCAGAATCTCACCCATATGCCATTGCGGTATCCAGCCGGACAGCCAGTCCAGGTAGCTGTCATGGCGCTCGACCTTTTGTCCGGTTGCGAAATCATGCTTGCCCAGCAGTGAGGAGGCGGCGGGAAGATTCACAGGATTGCCGGGCATTGGACTCCAGCGGGTGCCGTCATGGTCCAGGAGGACCTGACACCAGCATTGGTCTTCTGCATGCCATTGCAATAATTCTGCAGGGAAGGCATCAACCAACTCGTTGGAAATAATGATCGCCTTGCCTCCTGTCTGGTCCATCGCTTGCCCCATATCATGATGCCACTGGCACCGTCGCCCTTGACCAAGCATGGATAGCTGCTTTTTCACCAGCGGGGCGGATGGCTCAACAATGTGGTATTTCAGATTCCGGCGTGCGAAAATACCGAGGTTGCTGAGAATTCCCTGCGCCAGTGAGCCATCACCGGCACCAATTTCGATCACATCACGGGGGAGTGCGGGGTTTTCGCGCCATAGTTTTTTTAACCAGCCGGCGACTGCCCTTGCCAGGGCTGGGCTGAGTGTCGGGCTTGTGGAGAAGTCACCCCTCCTGCCGACCGTTGAAATATGTTTTGAGTAGTAACCGGCATCCGGATCGAACAGTGCCTTCTCCATGAAGGCAGAGAAAGGCAGTGGTGCCAGGTCACGCAGTTTCCTGGTCAGCGGCGAAGTATTAGGGTCCAACGTATCGGGCATTCAGGCTGAGGATCTTGTCCGCGCCAACTGCTCACAACGCTTAATGTCCAGCTTACCTGAGGCCAGGGCTGGAATCTCATCGATGACGACAGTTTGTTTGGGAATCCATAATGCAGGGACCCCGGCAGCGAGTAACTTTTGTCGCAGTTCACCCAGTGCCGAATCGTCCATTTCCAGGGTGGTGAGCAATATCAGCACCTCCCCTTTTGCCTCATCAGGAAGACCGATAATGGTTATCTGTTTCTCCGCCGCCGAATCGAGACCAAGTGCCTTGTTGATGTGGGCCTCGACAGTCTCATGAGGCACCATTTCGCCTCCGATTTTAGAGAATCTCGACAATCTTCCCTCAATATAAAGAAAGCCTTCCCCGTCAACACGGCCAATGTCCCCGGTGCGCAGCCAACCGTCATGCAGGACTTCAGCAGTTTGCTCAGGCAGGTTCAGGTATCCGGAAAAAATGTTCGCGCCTCGCAACCAGATCATGCCGCTCTGGTCAATCGGCAAGGGACTGTCATCCTCGGGGTTGGTAATACGCACTGCAATTCCCGGCAGGAGTTGTCCTACTGATCCTGCACGTTCACTGTGGATGAGTGGCCATTGGGTTTCATTTTCCGGGTTTGGGATATTGGCATTGGCGACCGGCGAGGTTTCAGTCAGTCCATATCCCTCCATGACTTTCTTGCCGAATTTCTTCTCGAATGCCTCGGCGAGCTTGCGCGGCAGTTTCTCGGCACCGGTAATGATATACTTGATGGAAGCGAGTTGCTCAGGCTGGACCCGGCGCATGTAACCGCGCAGGAAAGTCGGGGTTGCCAGTAACATGGTGACTCCGTGTTGGTGAATGAGATTTGCCAGTTTAGGGGGTTCCAGTGGGCTTGGAAAGGTGACCAGGTCGATACCCTCGAGCATTGGATACCAAAGGGTTACAGTGGAACCGAAACTGTGGAAAAGCGGTAGGCAGCCAAGGATCTTGTCTTCATGGTTAAGCTCAAGCCTGCTGGCAAACTGGCTGACGTTGGCCAGGATATTGCGGTGACTGAGCATAACGCCCTTGGGTGCCCCGGAACTTCCGCTGGTGAACAGCAATACGGCCTCGTTATCTCCACCCTCATCGGGAATTTTCAGTATGGATGCCAGTTTCCTTGTGGAGAAGAGCTTAAAGCGTATCAGCCAGAAAATAATTTTCGTCTTCAGGGGTGGCAACACCTCATCCAGAAGAATCATTTTATTCTGCGGGAACCACGGGAAGGAACTGACCTTGTCAACGAATGCGCTGGCTGAGATCAGGTGATCGAGTTGTGCCTGCTCAATGGATGAATTGATTGCATCAGTTGCCGCGGTAAAGTTCAGGTTCACCGGAACTTTACCTGCCAGAAGAACTGCGAGGTTGGCAACCAACCCTCCCTTGCCGGGAGGCAGCACGATACCTACGCGGTTACGGGTGGTTTTTTGACTGATGAAGCGACTCAGTGCAGCGGCTGCGGCGAACAGCTTGTCAAAGCGAAGGGAACTGGAGTCGTTACCGTCATGCACCAGGGTGTTGCTGCCGTTTTCCTTGAGCCCTTGAATGATTGCCCGGGTAAGGTTTCCTTCCAGTATGGAGTGGTTGTTAAATGCCCTTTCCCCGGCAATGAGGAGCTCCTCATGGTAGCCGGCAGGTGTTGCTGCTGCTCCCTCAAGCAGTTTTCCGTAGGCCATGGAGGTGCCTCCGGCATGCCCGATGCGCAGGTTAACCTCGGTCAGCTTCTCGATGAAAAGAGGAACCACGCTGACCTTTGTGCCCAGGATGACGTCCTGTGTTTCAGCAGGCACCTGAAAATTGGCTCCCCGCTGGCAACTCACGGCGCCCGGGGCAAAAAGAATGATTTTTCCTGCAGCCAGCAGTGGATCTATCTTGTCCTGCAGATCAGAACTGCTTCCGCTTTTACAGTCATAAGTCAGGCAATCCCCAAGGATTCCCTGCAGGAAAGTCTCTGGGTTGTCCCCATAGTGCGGATAGTCGGCTGATGAGTCGATCAGGGCAATTAGCCCGGGCTGATGCGTGGATATTTCCTTAAGGTCCGCCTCTGTAAATTCGCGGTTTGGAAGGATGATACATCCGCCTTCAATCCCAGAGTGAAATACGCTTTCCCCGGTTGTCCAGAACCTGCAGTCATCATCCCGTTTTGCTTGT
>CAWVVE010000258.1:0-4423 GCA_963933075.1 uncultured Verrucomicrobiaceae bacterium
GGCCGGCGTTATCCGCTCCGAATGGATTATTACCAGGCAACAAAGCAGGCCTCAGCGAGGTTTGCCTGGAGCGGACCCGGCCTCAAGAAGCAGTTGGTCCCGGAGGAGTTCCTGTTTGCCAAGCCGCCGGGCAAGCCCGCCCGGGAGGTGTCTCCCGGTATCGTGTTGAAGGGCGGGTCATTTTTGGCGGGGAGGGTCATGGAAATAAATGATAAGGATGTCCTGCTCTCCTACCTCGACGAAATGCAGTTGCAGGTGCGAAGGAAAAACATCGGCGCGCTCCAGTTTGTGCCCCTTGAGCCCTCCGTCTTCGCCCGGATTTCCCGGCGCCCCCCGGGATGTGTCCTGCGTGGCGGGGATTATTTTGTGTCCGAATTGATTGCAATAGATGCAGGTGGGATCGAGATGTTCTCGTCAGTATTTGGCCGCCGGAAATTCAAGTCAGAGGAGGTGCGATTCATTAAGCTGGAGGATTTCAGCCGTGCGAGCGCGAACTTTGAGGTGCGCACGCGGTCTGGATCCCTGCTGCGGGCAAACTGGCTGATGCTCGATGGTAAGCGGGCCCTCGTGAAGGATAATTCCTTCTGCTGGATCAACCTTGAGCCCGGTGATGTTACCGCGGTGTATGGTATTGCGGAAGGCGGGTAGGGGCAATTGCCCGCGTAAGGGGTGAGTTTTTTTGTAAATGCGCGCAGAAAAAGGGTATTCAAGGCAGCTATGAGCATTGAAACTTGTGTCCTTTGAAGGTTATGGTGCAAAACTGCAGCCCACCAGAATTGAAACAAGGCAATCAGATTAATGTCCCGGATTCACCACCGCCTGCCCATCAGCAGGCTGCTGGAGTTGTTCCCCTTAAGTTAAGGGTCTTGAGATGGGTGATTCCCGTGTTGCTCGTTGGTGCTGGGGTGATTGCCTATAAGATGCTTTCCACGCCGCTGGAAAAACCGAAAAAGCCACCAGGTGTGGTCCGGGCATTAAAGACCAGGGTTATTGAGCTCAAGGTGGAGGACTACACGACAAGTGTCGAGACCAGCGGTATTGTGCGCGCACACAATGAGATTACGCTGACATCCCAGGTCCCGGGGCGCATTGTCAAGGTTTCACAGCAATTTGAGGACGGCGCTTTCTTTAACAAGGGGGAGGTGCTTGTGCAACTGGAAGAGGCGGACTTTGCCGCGGCGGTGGCAAGTGGCGAAGCTCAACTTGCGCAGGCAAGTGCCGGTTATGCGCAGGAGAAAGCCCGTGCGGAGCAGGCCCGGCGTAACTGGGAGGATCTTGGCTATGAGGATGAGCCCAATGAGCTGGTCTTGCGCCTGCCGCAGTTGCGCGAGGCGGAGGCGAGAGTGGAGGCAGCCAAGACGCAACTTGCCCAGGCGAGGCGCAACCTTGAGCGCGCCAAGGTCCTGGCACCCTTCGATGGTCGCGTGCGCCAGAGGTTGGCCGGGATCAGCCAGGCGGTTAACGGGGGCACGGCACTGGGAAGAATCTTTGCGGTTGATTACGCGGAAGTCCGTCTACCGATCAGTGGTAATGAGATGGGATTCCTTGAATTGCCGGAGGATCGTGATGACCCGCCTGTTGAGGTCGTCCTCAGTGATGCTCTTGATGAAAATAATGAGACAAGGTGGGCTGCGGAAATTGTGCGTACTGAGGGAGCCCTTGACCAGAGCTCACTGGACCTGTATGCGATTGCCCGGATAAGGGATCCCTTCGGCAGGGAATCCGGGATGCCTTCCCTGCGTATCGGCCAGCCTGTCCTTGCATCAATGCAGGGCAGGGTGCTGGAGGATGTGATCAAGGTTCCCCGAGGTGCCGTGAGGCAGCTCAAGCGTATCTATATCGTGGACAAGGAGGAATTGACAGTGAGAGGCATTAACGTGGTCCCGATTCGCGGCAATGAGGAATACCTCATTATTCGCGACGAGAGCATTTCTGACGGGGATTTTCTGGCCACGAGTCCAATGGCCTATGTTCCCAATGGTGCAAGTGTGGAGATTATCCCCGACAAGGATGAGGAGGATCCGCCAGCCAAGGCGGTGGACGGATCGGGTGAAGACTTTGTGCAGCCATCTTCCTGAGTAGATGATCCGCTGGTTTGCCAACAATGGCATTGCTGCCAACCTGCTGCTGCTGGCGATATTGCTGGCAGGTATCCACAGCGCGTTTTTCAGGGTTTCTCTTGAGGTTGTTCCCTCCGACACCGGCTGGCAAATCGTCTACATGGAGATTCCCTACCGGGGAGGTACTGCCAAGGATGTCGAGAAAGGGGTCTTGATTCCGGTGGAGAAGGCGCTTGAGGGGATCACTGGCATACGGGAAATGAACTCGGACGGTATGCGGGGGATGGCAAAATTCTACCTGAAGCCTGAGAAAGGAGTCGACCTGCGGGAATTGCGCGAGAAGATCCGGGGGCGTGTCGAGGCTATCTCGACATTCCCGGCGGAAACCGAGACGCCGAAGATTATTATCCCTGACTTCTCCCGGCACCGGCCGGTACTCAGCGTTGCTGTCACCGGCGACTTGCCCGAGTCGGAGTTGCGGGAGGTGACCCGCCGGGTGCACCAGGACTTGCTGCAGTTAGAGGGGGTGAGCCGGGCAGATATGCAGGGAGAGCGCAGCTATGAGATATCCATTGAGGCCAAGATGGAGATGTTACGATCCTATGACCTTGGTTTCCGGGAGTTGGCGGACGCCATCCGCCGCTCATCCATTGATTTACCGGCCGGGTCGATTCGCAGTGAGAGCGGCACTCTGGTTGTCCGCACCCGGGGGCAGGCTTATGTGAAGGAGGAGTTTGAGCGGATACCTGTCCGCGCCGCAAACGGTGCAGAGGTCAATCTTGGTGAGGTGGCCACGGTAAAGGATGGCTTCGAGGAGAATAAGGTCCTTACCAATTTCAATGGTCGCCCGGCGATGTTTGTCAGGATCATGCGAAGCGACAACGAGAGTGCTATTGACATTTCCAATAAGGTTAAGGATTACGTTGACTCGCCAACGACGGCATTTCCGGACGGAATTCATCTTTATACATGGGACGACAGTTCCCTTTCCATGCGTGGTAGGCTGGGCACCCTCAGTTCTTCCCTGCTTCAGGGTTGCGTCCTTGTTTTCCTGATCCTTGGGGTTTTTCTGCGTCCAAAGGTGGCATTTTGGGTGGTGCTTGGCATCCCGGTGAGTTTTGCCGGCGGCATCATGCTGATGCCGGACCTTGGGATTACGGCAAATGTTATGACCCTTTTCGGGTTTATTATTGTCCTCGGAGTCGTGGTTGATGACGCAATCGTCACCGGGGAGAACGTCTACTCGAGGCTACAGCAGGGAATGGATCCCCTGGAGGCTGCGGTATTAGGGACTAAGGAAGTGGCAGTGCCAGTGACCTTTGGCGTGCTTACCACGGTGGTGGCGTTTCTTCCCCTGCTTTTTTTTGAGGGGCGCTGGGGGGATTTTGCCGGGCAGATCCCCAAGGTGGTTGCACCCGTTTTGTTGTTTTCCCTGATCGAATCAAAACTGATCCTGCCGGCTCACCTGAAGCATGTGCGCTTGCGGGGTGATAATCTCGGGTTTTTCGGCCGGTTCCAGAAGGCGGTTGCAAGAAGCCTTGAGAGGTTTGTGGACAGGATGTATCAGCCTTCCCTGAGGTTTGCGGTACGTCACCGGGTTACGGTGATTGCTGTTTTTATCGCCATGGGGTTGGCAATGGCCGGCTATGTGATGGGCGGACGGATGGGCTTCTCCTCTTTTCCCTCTGTAGAGAACCTCAAGGTGACTGCTTCACTGAATTTGCCCAATGACTTGCCGATAGAGAGAACCGGGGAGTTTGTGGACCGGATAACTGCGGCCACAGAGAAGTTGAAGGAGGAATTTGTGGATCCCGGACACGGGTTAAGCCTAGTCCAGAATGTTGCGGCGGTTACGGGATCCTATCGACTTGGCGGGCGGTATGATCATTCGCGGGGACATGTCATCGTCGAGGTGTTGCCGCCGAGCCTGCGTTCCGAACCGGGGCCGAAAAACAGCAGGATTGCCGTTCGCTGGAAAGAACTGGTTGGTGAAATTGAGGAGGCGGACTCGTTTTTTATTCGGGCTGAATTGACCGGTAAGCGCGACAATGAGGAGGAGAAGCAGCCCGAGGCACTGGAACTGGAATTGCGTGGAGAAAATTCCAAGGAGAAGAACGAGATTGCCCGGCAGATCAAGGAACTCTTCGCCGGGTATGAGGGAATTAACGGTAGTTGGGCAGGCATTAACCGAGGGCAGGATGAACTTGAGTTTACCCTTAAGCCAAGAGCGGCTGAGCTGGGGCTTACCCAGCAGTCGCTGGCGCGGCAGGTGCGCCAGGCATTTTATGGCGAGGAGGCACAACGCATCATGCGTGGCACTGATGAAATCAGGGTCATGGTACGGCTGCCCAGGAAAGATCGCC
>CAWVVE010000259.1:0-4420 GCA_963933075.1 uncultured Verrucomicrobiaceae bacterium
TTGGCGTGGTGCTTGATGCCGAAGCGGATACTATCGGGGCAAAAATTCATGAGGTCATGCAGGGATCGCCGGCATCAGCAGCCGGTGCGCTTGCCGGGGATATTGTGACTGCAATTGACGGCGATGAGGTTGCCAGTGCCGAGGAGATGGCCCGGCTCTTCAGCAAATACAGCACCGGCGAGAAGCTTGAGGTCACGATCAGCAGGGATGGTGAAGAGAAGACACTCAAGATAGATCTTGCCGTGCCTTAACCGCACTTTAGCGCCATATAAAACAACGCAGAGGACGATCATGAAGAAAGACAGGTTCCATTTAATGCTCAAGATACTGGCGGGTTGTGCGGTGATTACTGCCGGAACATTATTGGCAGGGCAGAAACAGACAAACTTGTGCGGAGAGTTGAACCTGCATATTCCTGTCGCCGATGAACTTGAACTGGACTTGAACCTGGATGACCCGCGTATCAATGCCCTCAGGCAGTTTTACCAGGCGCAACTGGATCGCCGCCGCCCTTCACGCAACAGCAAGGATCACCGCAATGCGCTGGAGGAATACAAGCCGGTGGTAGCCGATGCCAGAAAGGTTACCGCGCGCATCCTTGATCCTGATAAAGGTGGCCAGCAGGTTGCCTTTGCGACAATTGTCAGGAAGGATGGTTACCTGGTCTCCAAGGCGAGCGAACTTCCTGAGGGAAAAATCCTTTGTGAGCTCGCTGATGGCAGGCAGTTGAGTGCTGAATTACTTGATACCGATGAAACCTGGGACATGGCCTTGCTTAAGGTTGATGTCGATAACCTGGAGCCGGCGGGTTTCAGTGATACCAATTCACTTGAGCCCGGGACCTTCCTTGCAGCTCCCGGCCCCGGGCAATACCCCGTGGCCATCGGGGTGGCCAGTGTCGCACCGCGTAACTTGTCGCCGGAAAACAGGGGGTTCCTCGGAATAGGCATGGAAAATGGCAGCGATGGAGTGAGGATTCGCGAGGTGCAACCTGATACAGCTGCCGCAAAGGCCGGGCTCGAGAAGGGTGACGTAATCTTTGAAATCAACGGCAGAAAGGTTGAAGGCCCTGCGCAGCTGGCTCAGGTTATTTCCGGTAGTGTTCCGGGTGATGAGGTGAAGCTTCGTTTTCGCCGGGGAGATGATGAGCGCGAGGCAAAAGCAGTGTTGGGTTCACGGCGCCTTGCCCCGAGGGGAGTTGAGCCTGCCCGGGGAAGTCGGTTTGGCGGTGTTTTAAGCGAGAAGCGCAGTAATTTTCCCAATGCGCTTCAGCATGACCTTACCCTGCGGCCCAATGAATGCGGAGGGCCGCTGGTCGATCTGGACGGCAAGGTTGTCGGGGTCAATGTTGCGCGTGCCGGCAGGGTGAAGAGCTATGCAATTCCGGCTTCTGACCTGAAGGAATTATTGTCAAACCTTGATCTTGGAAGATTCAAGGTGACGGACAATGATGCATTGCAAAAGCAATTACAGGACGTTGATGAGGAAATTGCTGAAATCGAACGACGTCTGGAGCGCGCGCGCAAGCGGCGGGAGGCCGCCAGGAAGGCAATTGATCGTGAAGGGAAACGCTAGTTTTTACATTCTGGGGCTTTAGCGGCTTGCCTGTTCCTTGTTGTGACTATATTTCTTTAGCGAAATGACAAATCAAGACACAAAATTGAACTGGGGAGTTCTGGCGACAGGTTATATCGCTGGAGCTTTTGCCGAAGGGGTTCAACACTCTCAATCAGGAAGGCTTGCTGCAGTTGGCAGCAGGAGCCAGGAATCGGCGGATCGGTTTGCTGAGCAATTCGGGGGGATTCCGAACCGGCACCCGAGCTACGAGTCGTTACTTGCTGATCCTGATGTTGACGCCATTTACATTGCCACTCCACATCCCATGCACCGGGAATGGGCAATCAGTGCAGCAAAAGCGGGGAAACACATCCTGTGTGAGAAACCCATTGGAATGGATTCAAGTGAGGCTGAGGAAATTGTTGCAGCCGCCCGGGAGAATGACGTGTTCCTCATGGAGGCTTATATGTATCGCTGTTCTGCCCAGACTGCTGAGATTGTCAGGTTGATTGGCGAGGGCGCAATCGGTCAGGTAAAGTCCATTGAGGCTTCATTTTCTTTTGATATCGGGCCAAATCCCGAGGGTCGGCACCTCAATAAGGCGCTGGGAGGAGGCGGCATCCTGGATGTTGGAGGTTATCCGATGTCAATGGCGATGCTTGTGGCGGGCGTTGCCCGGGGAGAGGCGTATGCTGAACCTGAAGAAATTAAGGCGGTTGGTTGCCTGGGTGAGAGTGGAGTTGACGAATATACCAGTGCGGTAGCTCTTTTCCCGGGAGGTATCACCGCGCGCTTGAGTTGCGGAGTTGCCCTGGATGAGCCGATTAACGTCAGTATCGCCGGCACGGAGGGAAGGTTGTTTGTGCCCCTGCCTTGGAAGCCGGCGCAGAAGGGGGGCGCTACCCAGTTGCATATTTTCCGTGCGGGTCATGATGATCCTGAAGTGATAGAAGTCATCAGTGGTGATTATCTTTATGGCGCGGAGGCTGACACGGTCGCCCGCTACCTTGACGCCCGGCAGGCGCAGTCGCCCGCCATGTGCTGGGAGGAGACACTTGCTCTTATGCGGGCCCTGGACGCCTGGAAGAGGGAAATCGGGCTTTCCTACAAGGGGGGATAAAAAGTCATGCCCAGGCATCACGGCGTTTGCCGTGAGCCCAGGTTTCCGCTATCATCAGGGAGCGGGAGGCTTTTTAGCCACCCGTAACCATGATGGAGGAAAATCCCAGTTTCGAATCCGCTGAGCTTGAGGTGAATTCGCAGAGCGCTGATCTGGAGCGTCTTCGCCAGGAGCGGCGCGGGCAACTTGTGTCCATTATTACGACGGTCACAATACACGCAATCCTGCTTCTCCTGTTAACACTGATTTTTGTGTCGCTTGGCCCGGAGGAGGTGCCACAGATAGTGGCCGTTACCGAGAAAGGCCTGGAGCAGGACAATCTCAACAAGAAGGATTTTGCACGATCGGTGAAGCAAAAGCCGCAGCCGGCGCAAAGTGCCTCAAGGGTGCAGCCCATTGCCCCGGCTTTTGCTTCACCGATCGCTGTCCCGTCTATAGAGGACCCGGCGGAGGTTCCGGTGGGCATTGGAGTTGATATAGGGCGGGGATTCGGATTCGGACGAGGTAAAGGCGGTGGTGGCGGCGGCGGTTCGATGTCTTTTTTCGGGGCCAAGGCAAAGGCAAACAAGGTGGTTTTCCTGGTGGATTTCTCCGGCTCAATGCAGAGGGAGGGAGGCGGTGTGCGTTTGCAGCGGCTGAAGACTGAACTTGTCAATTCTCTTGGCAAGTTACCCAAGGGCATGGAGTTTCAGGTGATTTATTATTCTCATGCTCCATGGCTTGGAGGTGAAACACTCTTAGGTGCCCCGGCAAGATTTGCGGATAATCCTGCTGACAGGGTTCCCTGGAGCCAGGCGACCAAGGAGGGCATTGCAAAGGCAATTAATGACGTGCGCGTTGCCCAGACCCAAGGAGGAACCCGCTGGAAGCCGCCGCTCGAGCTTGCCCTCGCGATGCGACCGGCACCCTCATTGATTTGGTTGCTTTCTGATGGGGCGGCTGACGATCGTGAGGAGGTGGTTGAGGACATGCAGAAGATCAATCCCCTCAATGTGCCGATAAACACGATAGGCCTTGAACTGCCGGGTCCCGGATTCACTTCATTGGTCGCTATTTCTCGCCGCACCGGGGGGCGGGCAAGTATTGTCATTAATGGGCGTCTTTACACCGGGGCGGCAGCTTTGAGATACGCTACCGATGAATTCGGAGGAGAGGCTGATTTTTAGAAGATTAAACCTTTTCTTACGGTTTCTTTTAGAAAAATTAATCCATGAACGCCATTAATGCGATACGAGTAAGGATATTGCTCTTCCTGGCACTCATAGTACTAGGCGCATGCTCGAGAGTTGAGGGGGGAGTTCCCAATATTCTCTTTATCATGGCCGATGACCTGGGGATCGGTGACCTGTCCAGTCATGGGGCCAATGATATGCGAACCCCGCATATTGACAGACTGATGGCTTCGGGGTGCCGTTTCAGCAATGCCTACGCCAATTGTCCAGTCTGTTCCCCGACCCGCGCGGCATTTCTCACGGGACGTTATCCCGACATGGTGGGTGTTCCCGGGGTGATACGGACGCATCGCGTGAATAACTGGGGGTACCTTTCTGCTGAAGCGACAACATTGCCTCAGGTATTGAAACCTGCCGGTTACCATACTGCGCTCATTGGCAAGTGGCACTTGGGCTTGGTCGAGCCCAACACGCCGATGGGAAGGGGCTTCGATGATTTCAAGGGTTTTCTTGGGGATATGATGGATGACTATTATAACCATCGGCGTCATGGCGTGAATTATATGCGGAA
>CAWVVE010000260.1:0-4406 GCA_963933075.1 uncultured Verrucomicrobiaceae bacterium
GCACGGCTCCTCATCCCTTGACCCTGCGATATGGGGAAGCGTTCAGGCACCAGAAAAATTCAAGAAAATGTATCCCCCCGTTGCTGTCGAGCTTGTTAACGGCACGCGTTACGGAAAACCGGCAATGGTACCCAGCAAGGATGCCAGAGGCAGGGACTATCGGGCTGCGCTCACATGTATGGATGCAGCAATAGGCAATGTCCTCGAAAAACTCGACCAGCAGAAAGCGTCCAATAACACCCTCGTTATCTTTCTTTCTGACAACGGAGGAGGAGGAGGAGCTGACAACCGCCCACTGCGCGGCAGGAAGGGGCAAATGTGGGAAGGCGGGCTGCGCGTCCCCTGTATTATCCGCTGGCCAGCTGGCCTGCCAGCAGGAAAAACCTGCGATGAATTCCTCACCAGTCTTGAGATTCTCCCAACCATAGCCGCAGTTACAGGCGCCACCCTTCCTGACGACCTCACCCTTGATGGTTTCAACATGATCCCCATCCTCAAGGACAATGTTCCTTCACGGAGAACCAGTATGTTCTGGCAACGCCGTGACTTGAAAGCCGCCAGGGTGGGAAACTGGAAATGGGTGGATATGGGGAATGCCGGGCATGGCCTGTTTGATCTCGGGAAGGATCCCGGGGAACGCAGAAACCTGGCCACCAAGAAACCGGAAATTCTCAACAGTGTCAGGAAAAAGTTTTTAGATTGGCGCAGGGAGATGGATCAAAGCCAGCCGCGCGGCCCTTTCCGCAATTTCTAGAGAGGTTTTCTCAATCCACCTGCTGCATCAGCAGGTCAAGGACTTTACCGGCCAGAGCCAGGCGGAAATTCCTTACTCAGGCTGCCCATACAGGACAGCCATCCTGCGGGAGTGCTCATCATAAGCCGATTCAAAAAGCTCAGTGGCACGCTCTTTACCAACCAGGGCAGCAGATGTTAAAACCCCGGGAGGATGCCCTGCCTCAGTGAGCAGGCGTGCTACTTCCGCCTTGAGTGCATTCACAACCATGCAGCCCCCGACTGTTGATCCTGGTGCTACCGGGGTAGATAATCCATCGATACTGATCATCGAATCCCCCAGCGGGGCACCTGTATCAAGCACCCTGTCGGAAAAATCGACCAGCTTCCTGCCGTCAGCCCTTTTACTCTCACTCCCCTCGCAATGCGCCTGGCTGACCAGTCCGGCAACCCAGACCCCCCGGCTCTGGAATTGCTCTGCAATCTCAATCGGGACAATATTACAACCGCTGGAGGACACCACCAGTGCAGTGTCATCCTCGGAAATGTGAAAATTACGGAGGATTCGCCCGGCGAGGCCCGGCACGTTCTCAAGGAACATTGCCTGACGCTGACCGTTTGCCCCGCTCACCTGATTATGGAATGTCAAAGACAACTCCACAATTGGATTAAATCCCGGGAACGAACCATATCGCGGCCACATCTCCTCAACCATTATCCTCGAATGGCCCGAGCCAAAAAGGTGAACAACCCGCCCCTTGATGATGGATTCGGAAAAACGTCCGGCAACCTCACGGATCAATTCCCCCTGCTCAGCAATTCGATCAACAATGCCTCGGCACTGTTGAATATAATCTTCGGTGGGATTCATCTCTTTTCCTCATTAACCCGGCAGCAGACTATTGTAAACTGCTCCGTAAGCCCCGGCCCAGGAACCGAGCACAGCCGGGACAATATCCACCCTTGCTCCTGCCGGTTGCCACTCACGCTCACTCACCAGGTCCTTGAGCGGGCTGAACAGGTTCTCCCCTGCCTCCGCGATGCCTCCCCCAATGACAATTGTCTGCGGATCAATCATGTTCGCCAGTGAAACAACTGCTGCGGCAAGAGCCCTTAGGGAACGCATCCACACCCGTGCTGCCACCTCATCACCCGCGGCATACGCAGACACCAGTTGATGAGTATCGGCAAAAGCGCCCTCACACCGGTATGCAAGAGAGGCATTGCCAATGGCATCCTCAAGGCTGCCAGGTGTCCCGCAGATATCAGGATTGCCCTCAAAATCAATGGACATGTGACCGATATGACCCGCGCGCCCGATCGCCCCCTTCAATAATTTTCCTCCCGAGAGAATCGCTCCTCCAACACCCGTCCCAAGGGTCAGCATGACAGCATCTTCTGCTCCCCGGCATGCTCCCTGCCAGAGTTCACCAAGCAATGCTGCATGGGCGTCATTAAGCACCTTTACCGGTCCCCTGCAATGAAGGGCCTCCGCCCAGTTCAATCCCTCCAGGCCGTCGAGACGCCCTGGCATGTAGGCAATTGCCAAGCCGTCCTCCCTTGCCAGCCCGGGTGCTGATACGCCGGTAATCCCTGCAGGCTTGCCGATCTCATCAGTCAGCATGCAAACGATTTCCCGCGCAGCAGAGACAAACCCGGGCACTTCACCATCCTTTTCACCATCACGCGTAGGCAGGGTTGCCCGGCTCAGGCATTCCCCGCTGTGCAGGTCAATGGCTGCCGCTTTTATCCCGGTCCCACCAAGATCAATTCCTATCCCGTAATCAGACATCTTGTTGAAGGCGCGGACCATCAATCCTCACCTGACCACACATTACACGGAATGCCCATAGGGCTGAGAGTTAGTTTCTGGAAAATATTGATCACATTCCTTGCCTGAAGCGAATGATTCCTGCAGGATTAAAAGTCAGCTCAATCTCTCATTCCACGTAATGTTCCGTCTATCCCTGATCGCCTTCGCACTGCTCCCCGGACTGATCGCGGCAGAACCGCAGGTCAACTTTAACAAGGACATTCGGCCAATCCTGGCAAACCGCTGCCTACAGTGCCACGGACCGGATGAAAAAGAGCGCAAGTCCGAACTGCGACTGGACACCCGCGAGGGAGCATTGGCAGACCTCGGAGGATACTCGGCAATCGTGCCCGGAAACCCGGATGCCAGCGAGCTCCTAAAGCGGATAACTACAAAAGACACCGAAGAGTTGATGCCTCCGGAAAAATCGAAAAAACCAAGGCTCACCCAATCCGAGGCTCTGCTTTTCAAGCAATGGATCGCTCAGGGGGCAGAGTATCAGGGACACTGGGCTTTTGAACCCTTAAGCAATCAACAGCCACCCCCCAATGAGCACCCGATTGATCACTTCATCAGGAAAAAACTCGCCGAAAAATCAATCTCTGCTGCTCCGCAAGCCGACCGGCACACCCTGATACGCCGGGCCTACCTAGATATTATCGGACTGTTGCCCTCACCTGAGGAAATAACCGCTTTCCTCAACGATCGCTCAGGGCATGCCTATGAGGACCTTGTTGACTCTTTGCTTGCCAATCCTCACTACGGTGAACGCTGGGGAAGACACTGGCTGGATCAGGCGCGCTACGCGGATTCGAACGGATACTCAATCGATAGTGAACGGCAGATGTGGCCTTACCGGGACTGGGTCATAAACGCCCTCAATGAGGACATGCCCTTTGATCGCTTCACCATTGAACAGATTGCCGGCGACCTGATTCCTGGCGCAACCAAGAGCCAGGTGGCCGCGACAGCCTTTCACCGTAATACACTGATCAACCAGGAAGGAGGAAGCGACCCTGAGCAATTTCGTGTCGAGGCAACAATGGATCGCGTGAACACAACCGGGGCAGTCTGGCTCGGCCTGACCATCGGCTGCGCACAATGCCACACGCACAAGTTCGACCCGATCACACAGCGTGAATATTATCAAATGTTCGCCTTCTTTAACAACGCCGAGGATCGTAACAATACCGGCCCAACGATCAGCATTGGCAAAAACGAATTAATCAAGAATCCAGGAAAAAATGCCGCTACTGCAGGCCAGTCAGCGCCTCCCCCCGCGAAAAACAAACCGGTTAACCTGATGGTGATGCGTGAGTCAAAGTCCCCGCGGAAAACCTTTCTCCTTACCCGCGGTGATTTCACCCGTCCTGACAAGGACCTTGGGGAAATCCTCCCCGGCGGTGTTGCCGCAATTTCCCCACCCCTTCACAAGGCTGCTGAGACCGGCAACCGCCTGGACCTTGCGCGCTGGCTGGTCAATCCTGCCAATCCTCTTACCCCGCGTGTCACCGTGAACCGGGTCTGGATGCGCTACTTTGGCAGGGGCTTGGTGGAGACGGAGGAAGATTTCGGCGCACGCGGTTCATTACCCAGTCACCCCGAACTGCTCGATTACCTTGCAAAACGTTTCATCAGTGACGGCTGGTCCATGAAAAAACTCCACCGTCTTATCGTTACAAGCGCGACCTATCGTCAATCATCAACCACGCGCAAAAATCTTGCCGGCAAAGATCCGCATAATTTTCTCCTTGCCCGGCAATCCCGTATCCGCCTTGATGCCGAGATCATTCGCGATGCTGCTCTCTCTGCCAGCGGACTGCTGGAGGCAAGGATCGGGGGACCTGGTATCAGGCCTCCG
>CAWVVE010000261.1:0-4402 GCA_963933075.1 uncultured Verrucomicrobiaceae bacterium
CCCTGAGGTGCAAAAACACGTGCGGCAACTCCGTCATGGCCGCGATTCCGTAACGAAACGGGAAGCGCGTCGACATCGGCCGGGTGCGAAATTCAAAGCTCTCTAGGGTGATAGACATGACCAGGGCATTACCATTCAACCCAAATAGGGAATCGACAAGTGCTCGCTGTTAAGCTGGAATAGCGACAGAAAAAGCAACAAATGCCCGGCGAACGATCCAGAAAACCCACTGCCATCATCCTGAGCGCGATCTTCCTCTTCGCCCTGGTCATGGGGGCCGGCCCGGGTTCGCTCCTGATTGCCCCACCGGGATCCGAACCGCCGCTCTGGTTCGGGATGCCGGCACTCTACCTGTGGGCCGTACTGTGGTTTTTTGTCGAGGCTGCAGTGGTCATCATCGCGGCGTGCACCCTGTGGCAGAAGGAGGAGGACTGAAATGGATATAATCCTTGCCGCCACTGACCTTGGCCATGCCCCGCACGTGGTCCTGGTATGCTACCTGTTGATCCTGCTCGGTCTCGGTATTGTCGGTTACCTGCGCGGCAAGGCCACTGAGGAGGACTATTACCTGGCCGGGCGCGGACAGGGACTCCTGGTTACCTCGCTGACGATCATGGCGACCTTCTTCTCCGGGGTTGCCTTGCTGGGGTTCCCGGGCATGGTCTATCAGCACGGTGTCTCGGCCATGTTCCTCGCGCTCAACTTACCGGTAGCCGGAGCCGCAGTATACCTCCTGGGCAACGGCATCCGCAAGCTGGGCAAGGCCCGCGGTTATGTGTCACCCGGCGACATGATCGCAGGTTATTACGGCGGCTCAATGATCAGGATCGTGGCCGCCGTGCTTGGCATCCTCTACGTCCTGCCCTACATCATCATCCAGATCAAGGCTGGGGGACTGCTTGCCCAGACCCTCTTCGGTGAGGACATGTACAACACCGGGGCCGTCGCTCTGTCTGCCGTGACACTGGTCTATGTGCTGGTGGGAGGCATGCGCTCGGTGGCCTGGACCGATGTCTTGCAGGGATTACTCCTGCTATCCGGAGCGGTATTGGCCGGCATTGCCGTAATTGCAAGCATGGGAGGACCGGGCGAGTTCTTTGCCAAGGTCGCACAACTTGACCCAAAGCAGTTGACCATGCACGACCCGGCAGAATCCAAGTGGAACCCCTGGTGGATTTTGACCTTCTGCCTGTTTGGCTCACTGGCCAGCATCGTGCAGCCTGCCCAGTGGATGCGCTTCTATGCGGCACGCTCCTCAAAAATCCTGCGGCGAAGTGCCGTGATCTTTGCCGTGGTCCTGCCGGCCTGTTTCCTGTTCGGGATCATGCTTGTTGGCCTTGGCGGACGGGCCCTGCATCCTCCCATGGACCCTTCCCTGCCGCTGAATGCGGCCAACCTTCCGGAAGGACTGAAAAAGGCCGACCAAATCGCCGTCTTCATGCTGCGTGAGGAGTTGCCGGTCATGCTCGGTGGACTTGGCATCGTGCTGGTATCCATCATCATGGTGGCCATCATGGCTGCCTCCATGAGTACAGCTGATAGCAACCTGCATGCCCTTGGCGGGGTCATCACCCGCGATATCTATGATCAAAAAAACCCGAATGCCAGCCAGAAGGAGCGCGCCTGGGTCGGGAGGATTGTCATCATTGTCACGACACTGCTGGCCCTGCTCATTGTTTACCTGGGAGAAAACAGCGAGTTCGGGGAAGGCCTGCTGAAAACCATTGGCCAATTCTTCTTCGCGGCCATGGCCTTCTCCTGCCAACTGGTTCCCGTCGCCGTGGATATGCTCTACATCCGCAGGGGAACCCGTGCCGGGGCCATTGCCGGGATGATCACCGGCGGTGCCGTGGTGTTGGTAACCCTGTTCCTTACCGGCACAAACACCATCGATACCATCAAGCGCGTCATTGACATGGGCGGCCTTGCCCTGGCCTTCAATGTGCTGGTCTTTATTCTTGTCAGCCTATTCACCCGCAAGCCGGATCCTGAACACATCGCCGCCTTCAAGCGTGACCTTTCCTGATAAGCCTTTTAATTTATTCCCATGAGCAAACCGCGCATCCTCACCACCACCGTCGGGTCCTATCCCGTCCCTGACTGGCTATCCGCCCTGCCCTCCGAGCAGGCCGTCATTGACGCCACCCGCGTCATCTTTGACACGCAACGTGCCGCCGGCATTGACCTGCCCACCGACGGCGAGCTTTACCGCTTCGACATCAACCATCCCGACACCAACGGCATGATCGAGTATTTTGTCTCACCAATGGGAGGATGCGAGAGCGCCATCGGGCGCAGTGACACGGAGGCCTTCCGCGCCAAGCAGGAAATGGGTTTCCGCGCCAAGCCTGCGGCGGTGGTCCGCTCGGCATTAAACGGCGGGTCGCTCAACCTCATTGAGGATTGCTCCCGTGCCGCGGCAGTGGCCGGCGGTGACTTCAAGTTCACCGTGACCAGCCCCTACATGCTCTCCCGCACCCTGCTCGACCTGCACTACGGGGACTTTGAGCAACTCACCCTGGCGGTGGCCGATGTCCTTGCTGAACAGGTAAGGGGCTGTCCCTGTTCCTGCCTGCAGGTGGATGAGGCGAATATTCCCGGCAGCCCCGAGCACGGCCCGCTGGCTGCCGAGGCCATCAACCGCGTGCTCGATGCCTTTGAGGGACCAAGCGCAGTGCATTTTTGCTTTGGCAATTACGGCGGGCAGACCATCCAGGCCGGCAAGTGGAAGCCGCTCATCGAGTTTCTCAACAGCCTGCACTGTGATCACCTGGTCCTCGAGCTTGCCCACCGCCCCGATGAGGACCTTGAGGCACTCAAGGAGCTTGATCCCCGGCTGGGCATCGGCCTTGGCGTGGTCGATATCAAGGTCAACCACGTCGAGAGTGCGGATGGAATCGCAAGGGCAATTGAGAAGGCCGAGACGGCCCTTGGCGGGGAACGTGTCCGCTACATCAACCCGGACTGCGGCTTCTGGATGCTCAAGCGCAGCGTCGCCGACCGCAAGATCGCCGCCCTTGCAAAAGGACGTGACCTTTATCTCGGAACCTGATTAACTTTACCCTTAGCCATTTAATTCCAAAGAAAATACCGGCATGAAAACCAACCGCAGAAAATTCCTCAAGACCTCGGCCGCCACTGCGGCCGGATTCCAGATCGTCCCGCGTCACGTCATCGGTGGCCAGGGCCACACCCCGCCCAGCGAGACCTATGGTGCCGCTCTCATCGGCTGTGGCGGACGCGGCCCGGGAACCTACGAGGGCATGGTGCGCGGCCTGCCTACCCAGCTGGTAGCGGCCTGTGATGTGCAGAAGACCCGTGTCGAGGGATTTGCCAAGAGGAAAAATCCCAAGGCTAAAACCTACAATGATTTTCGCCGCCTGCTGGAGAATCCCGACGTCGACCTGGTGGCCATAGCCACCCCGCCGCACTGGCACGCGTTGATTTCCATTGCCGCAGCGGAGGCCGGCAAGGACGTCCTCTGCGAGAAGCCGATGACGCGCTTTATTGCCGAGGGACGGGCGGTAGTCAAGGCCTTTGAGCGTTACAAGAGGGTGTTCCAAATCGGCACCTTCGGGCGCTTTGGTGCGAGCAAAAGCAGCACCAGCAGGACCATCCACAAGATCATGCGCAGCGGGTTGCTCAAGCCCAACCCGGGTGTCCACATCAAGAAAGGCGGCCTCAAGCTGCACAACTGGAGTGGTAAACCCGGGCTCAAGCCACAAACCCCATCTGCGGACCTCGACTGGGATCTCTATTGCGGACCGAGTCCCTTCAAACCCTACGTATCACCGCGGGTTGGCGGAACCCACCGCAATTACTGGGACTACGAGGGTGGCGGCCTGTGTGACATGGGACAACACCATTTTGATCCCCAACAGTGGATCTACGGAAAGGATGACACCAGCCCGGTCACCATCGAGGCCTTTGCCCCGCCATCTCATCCGGATGTTACCGGCATGTGGGCATGGGTCGAGCTGACCTACGCCGACGGCTTCACCTTTGTCATGGACAGCACCGAGTGGGGCCCGCAATACAGCCGGAAAGCCTCAAAACAGGTCTCCCTCTCCCAGCTCTCCGAGGCAAACCAGGCAAAGATCAAGGCCATGCCCGACCCGGAGCCCCTGCTCAGCTTTGCCGAGGCGGTCAAGCAGCGTAAACCGGCCGGTGGACATCCCGAGGCCGCCCACCGCGCGGCCTGTATCCTGCACCTTGCCAACCTGGCAATCCGCCTGGGACGCAAGCTGCAATACGATCCCGTAAAGGAACAGTTCGTCGGCGATGAGGAGGCCAACCGCTTTGTCAACGTTCCGATGCGCTCTCCCTGGCACCTCTAGACTCAAATTTTTTACCCTTAACTTTTTTCTTACAATACCATGGACATCCAACCTTATCTGGACCC
>CAWVVE010000262.1:0-4400 GCA_963933075.1 uncultured Verrucomicrobiaceae bacterium
GGGCACGAAAGACCGATGACAATCTCCTGCTGCTGAAGACCGACATGGACTCCGGCCATGGCGGGGCATCGGGACGCTTCGGCACATACCGTGAGCGCGCCCTTGAGCAGGCGTTTTTGATCAGGGTCGCGGGAAGGGACGGGATAAAGTAGTTACAGGCAGGGCGGGGTGCTATTGGCTAGCGTGCCCTCAGCTTAAAAAAAGCACCCGCGTAACGGCGACCCAGTTCACGGTAGGAGGAGGCGTCAAAGTGGACTTTGTCACCCTTATGGGCGAGTCCCTTGGCATCGACAAAAGCGGCACCCTTGATCTTTCCCGGTAATTCGCGATGAGCTTGGTCCACCTGTTGCTTGGCTTCGCTCCATGGCCGTTCCTTGAAAATGCCCATCTGGCCGGCGATGAAGGGAACTTCCGGGGCATCAAGCTTCGCCCTGAATCGGGCGATCAGCTCGTGCAGCCTTGCCTCATAAATCTCGGCCAATCCCTTTCTCGAGTCCGATTCCCCCTGGTGCCAGAGTATCCCTTTCAGGCTGCCCTTTTTCATTGCGATCCCTGCCCGCTTGATCGCGTCGTCCCAGGGGTGTCCGCGGGTGGGCTTGTAATACTGGCCGGGTTGCCAAGCGGAAATCGGTGAGCCGCCATGGGCGCAGGGAATCAGCCCGACAGTGATAGCAGGATTTTTTTCCGCGATGAGGGTGCCGAAGGTTTTTCCAAGCCCGACACCGACCATTCCCGGTTTGTCAAAATGCACGGGATCCACAGCGGGTGCCCATTGACCTGCCTTGGTCAGCATCAGGACGCGGGGGTGCGGTTTCCGGTCGGCGGGGGTGACCTTGCCCCGGCCGGCCATGTTGGATTGGCCGACGAGGAGGAAGAGATGAAAATTCTCCTTGTCCGGAAGTTCGGCTGCCCCGCCGGGGGTGATGGCCTGGCAGAGCAGGAGGCAAAGAATCGAAATGGAAATCCGGGTGTGTGTCATCAGCTTTTTCAGGGTGGAGTGCAGGAGATCCCTGTAGGGGATTTATTCGAATGAAATCATTGAGTTGGGCTTGAGAGCGTGGGCGGGCATCTCTGCCGCTGAGCTGAAGTTACGCATGATTGGCGTTGCCTCAATGGTGTTGCCTGTCTCGTCATACTTGCCGCTCTTTTTGTCCAGAACGCCCTTGGTGTCCAGGCCCAGATGCCTGGCTATGAAGGGATACATTGCCTGCCGCTTGATGTACTCGTAGCCGTGCTTCTCCTCGGGGAAGTGGGAGTTCTCCACCTTGTCCAGAGCGCCGAAATACCGGTAGACGGACTGCGCATAGGGATATTCCACCTTGGGGTTGTTCTTGGTCCAGTCACCGCCGACGGAGATGAGCTTCAACGGGCGCGGGGCAGCCAGGGCGGCGATCTCGGCATTGTTGGTCTCAAGCTTTGACGTCTTGTGGATGGGCATGCCGCTCTCGCAATGGCAACCGCCGAAGAAATGTGCGGAGACCATGACCACCGGCACGCTCACTGCCACCCGGTCGTCAATGGCTGTCAGCAGGAAAGTCTGCGTGCCGCCGCCCGAGCAACCTGTTACCCCGATGCGCTGCTTGTCCACCTCGGGCAGGGACTCAAGGAAATCCACTGCCCGCACGCTGCTCCAGGTCTGCAGGGTGAGCGCCTGTGAATGCCTGTGATTCCAGCCGAGGTGCTCTGAGTCACCATACCCGACCATGTCATAGGAGAAGACCACCGCACCCATGCGCGCCAGGGTGGCGCAACGATGCTGCTGGTCGGGGCGCAGCCGGCCGCCGCCGTGCTCATTGGTTTTTCTGGCGTGGCCGTGCGGGCAAAGGATCCCGGGGCGCTTGCCCTCATGACCCAATGGGCGGTAGAGGCTTCCGTATACAAAAAATCCCGGCCGTGCCTCGAAGGTGGCGCATTCTACGGTGTAGCCCTTGTAGCTGCGCTTCTTCTTGATGATGGCATTGAGCGGGGTGCGTTCCGGAAGCGGGTTGAGCTTGGCACCGGTGAGGATCTGCCGGCGCACGGCACCCGCACGCAGCTTCCACTGCGCAAGGCTTTTGTGGGTGGCGGCCATACGCGCCAGCTGCTTGATGGCATCGGCCTCGGAGTGGTAGTTGCCGCGGCAAAGGATGGGCTTCTCGGCAGCGGGTGCAGCGGGTGCGGTAAGGGCAAAAAAGGTGAGCAGGTGCAGCAGGTGTTTCATGGCCCAAGGTTGGCAGATTGGCCGGGTGGGTGCAACTCTCTTCACGGTGGTATAGCCTCATGGCAGGTAGATAAACCCGGGGTGATTTTTGTCATTGCCCGCTGCCTCGGGGCAGCGTTAGTCTTCCGACATGAGGATATTGACGCTGCTCTTGCTACTGCTTTTTCCCGCTGGCTTTTGCGGTCTGGCCCAGGAGTTATCACCCAAGCTGCGCACCTGGGAGGCGGTCAACGGCAACAAGGTTGAGGCTCAATTTGTCTCAAACAATGATGGACAGGTGACCCTCAGGGGTAAAAACGGCAAGACCTTCAAGGTTCCGCTCAACAAGCTCTCACAAGCGGATCAGGATTTTATCCTGGCTGACTCTGCTTCACCATCTGCCAAGGAAGAACCAAAGAGCGCTGAGGAGATTGCCGCCATCGCGAGATTGGCCAGGGAGTGGAAGGAAAAGGTGGAGTCACGGAGAAATGATGGTGATCGCTATTATTATGAAAAGGGAACGGATACGCTCTATAGCGGGAAATATTATGAATTGGAGGGCAGGCCGGAGGGCTATATTGAGGGAACCATCAAGGATGGCCGGTTTGAGGGTATTTTTACCATCTATCGTCCGAGTGGCTCAAGGATGGGAGCAATCCGCTTCAAGGCCGGCGAGCAGATCGAGGGATCTGAAAAATGGTGGAATGACAAGGGGGAGCCGGTGGAGTCCCAGCGACAAGCCATGGGCAAGGAGGAAGCTAAGGAGGCAAAGAATCGAGCAAGTGTTACGGAATTATTGCTCAACATGAAGCAGGTCAGTAATGCCCTTCACTCATATGCCTTTGATCATGATCGGCGATTTCCTGCCAGTCTGGCGGATTTGATTCCTGATTACATTGAAGAGAGTGTCGATAAGAAATTGCTGAGCATGGAATGTGCCGATGGCAGTCGCAAGCCTTGGCATTACGTGGAGGGGCTTACGACGGAAAGTGAAGCCGGCAAGGTGATCCTTTATTCCCCGGAGCCGATCGAGGGCAAGTGGATTGTCGGGTTTGTGGATGGCAGTGGCCAGATTATGGAGGAGGAGAAATTCCGGGCTCTACTCAAAGACGTGAAGCTCCCTTCAGGAAAAGGTGATTCGTCATCAACGGGCCCTCGGGGGAATGCGACAAACATCCTTGTTACGCAGTTTGCCTCGCTGTCCCCGGGTGGCAATGAACTCAATGTGGATTACGGCGGTCAATCAAGGCGACTCATGATTACCGTGCCGAAGAAATTGGGTCGCCAAGGCGAGCATCCCGTCCTTTTTTGTTTTCATGGAGCGGGCGGGAAAGCGGATGGCCCAAGCAGGAGATGGAGTTCGCATGCGGATAAGCGCGGGCTCATTGTCATCAGTGCGGAGGCGGTTCAGCCGCTTGCCAAATGGAATTTCCGGGACGGGTTCCATGCTGAGGAACATGATGATGTGGGATTTGTTCTGCAGGTGATTGAAGCCCTTATTTCCGGTAAGTTGGCTGATCCCGGGGCGGTTTATGCAACCGGGCATTCCAGCGGGGGCTTGTTCTGTTATCGTTTGGCCAAGCAAACCGATGTGTTTGCGGCATTATCCCCGATGAGCTGTGGCATGGTCGAGGGAGCGCATGACCCGGATGCCAAGACAAAGCCTGTGCCGATCCTGCAGGTGATCGGTGATCAGGATAAGAGCTACAAGGGATCGTCCAATCCCAAGGTCACGATGTATTCAGCGGCAAGGCGCATGGAAGTCTGGCGCAAATTCAATCAATGTGCAGCCCTGCCCGAGATCACAGGACAAGGCGAAGAACTTGAGGTGCATATTCACATTCGCGCCTTAGACAACAGCTACTTGAGTAATATTGCGGTAGAAGATCTATTACCCGGTGGATTTGAGGTTGTTAGAGACTCTGTAAAAACAGACAACATGAACTTTGCTGATGCTCGTGAAGACCGCGTAAATTTCTTTGGATATATTGATGCGTCAGCCAAAAAGCTGGTTTATAAGATAAAAGCCACCAATCCAGGGGTATATACCGTGCCACCAGCTTATGCACAAGCCATGTATAACCCAAGGATTCAAGCACTTGGAGTAGCCTCTAAAATTGAAGTGATAAAAGCACCATAAGCGTTACATCATAGCTCGGTTAACGCAAACGCTAACCGAGCGCCGGATCTGTTTTTCTATACTTTGGGCATTTTATATTTT
>CAWVVE010000263.1:0-4385 GCA_963933075.1 uncultured Verrucomicrobiaceae bacterium
AATCGCCTGCGGGATGAGTCAGATGCCAAGCTTGCCGCAGAGATTGCATCGCTTCGAAAAGAGGTTACTGCCCAAAGTGACGAAGCTAATGCTGATTTATCTGCACTGGAGGCAGAGAAAGAGGCACTACTCGAGAGTATTCGTAAGAAAAAAGCTGAGGAGGAAGAGGCGTTAACTGAGGAACAGAGGAAAATCAGTGAGGCACCCGCCATTGCAAAGATTGAAGCGGTTGATGGAGGCAAGGGCTTCGTCATCATCAATGCCGGATCAGCCAAGGGGCTTGAATCAGGGGTCAGGTTTAACATACGTCGTGACAAGTTCATCGTCGGTGAAATTGAGATCACCAAGGTTATTGATGAGGGGAAATCGATTGCTGATATTGACAGTGCAAAAATCCCGCAGGGGCTCTCGATACGCCTAGGGGATGACGTCGTCAGTCACCCGATCTACTAGTATTGAAGGGCGCGCAGGATTTTCTTGGGCTTGGCTCCATTTTTCACTGAGGCAGTGTGTCACTGAGAGCCTCCAGCATGGAGGTGATGGTTTCCTCTGTTTCATCACCCATGTTGGAAATGCGGAATGTCTTGCCTTTAATCTTGCCGTATCCTCCGTTGATGACCAGTGAGTGCCTTTCACGCATTTTCCTTATCCACGCCGGTATATCAATGTCCCGACTGTTTGAGACACATGTGAGGGTTTTTGATCTATAGCCCTCAGGAGCAAAGTGCTCAAAGCCGTTTTCTTCAACCCAGTGATGAACCATGGAGTTGAGCTTGTCGTGCCTGGAGTAACGCGCCGCAGGACCTTCAGCATTAATTTGCTCGAGCTTCCAGGCCAATCCATAGATGAGTGATATGCAGGGAGTGCTTGGGGTCATGAATTTTTGAGCATTCTTCTCAAATTCCAGGAAATCGAAATAGTAACCCCGGTCATGGATTTCAGCGGCGCGGGTCAACGCCTTCTCTGAAACTGTAAAGAGAGAAAGACCCGGAGGGAGGGCAAGGGCCTTTTGGCTTCCTGTTAACAGAACATCAATCCCAAGTTCGTCCACTGCGATAGGGACCGCGGAAAAAGAGGAAACGCTGTCAACAACGAGCAGGACGTCAGGAAATTTTTTGAGAACTGCGGCAATTTCAACAAGTGGGTTTTGCACGCCGGTGGAAGTTTCATTGTGGACAAGTGTGACCACGTCAAATTCTCCGGTGGATAATTTTTGTTCAATGGCAACCGGGTTGATTGGACAGCCCCACTCCACCTGGAGGGCTTCAGCTTCCTTGCCACAGCGCAAAGAAACATCCAGCCACTTGTCTGAGAATGCGCCTCCGCAGCAATTGAGAACTTTCTTCACGGCAAGGTTTCTTATTGAAGCCTCCATGACGCCCCATGCAGATGAGGTGCTAAGAAAAACAGGACGGTTGGTGCCAAAGAGCGATTGCAGGACAGGGTGGATCTTTTGGTAAAGCTCCACGAAGTCATTGCTGCGATGACCGATCATTGGAGCGCTCATTGCCCTGAACGTATCATCTGAAACTTCAATTGGGCCCGGTATGTAAAGTTTGACGAGCTCTCCGTTCATTGCGGGAATGAAGGTGTGATCTTCTCAGGGGCAATTTCTTTCTATCGGAATTACAAATCTGGTAGAGGGATTCGATGGTGTTAAAAAAAGATTGCCCATCGATCGACTAATCGCTCTAATTTCCAGATAGAATTCGCAATTTGTAGAAAAAAACGCCTTAAATTCCTGAAAATGGAGCAATGGTGATAAAATATAGAGAAAAGACTTGCAGCACCATTGCGGTTTCTATAATTTTTAGAATAAGTGGATTTGGCAAGTGTACCACAAAATGATTCAATGGAATTCGCCGCTTGATATGACTCAGAATCATTTTGTCACCAAATTTTCATAATAATCTCAATTATCCCAAGTAAAACGTCAGAAGTTATGGCTGAAGAAGAAGTCCCCGAGTTAATGACTGTTAAAGAAACTGCTGAATACCTGCGTATTCCGTTACCTACAGTTTACTATCTTGTTCAGCGAGGGCAATTGCCAGCCATTCAGATTGGCGGACGCTGGAGAATCAAACGGAGTCTCCTTGATACTGAAATCCTAAAGAAGGATGAAGGCGGTCAGCCTACTGTTCTTGTCGTTGATGACGATCCGGCCCTGCAGACACTATTTAAGCAGTTCCTGAAGAAAGCCGGCTTTGGCAGGATTGTTGTTGGTTCTGGAGCGGAGGCTATAGCTCATGCGGAAAAGCAGGGATTTGACCTCGTGTTCCTGGATCTCAAGCTCCCCGATATTCCGGGAGATGAGCTGTATGCAAAACTCAAGGACCTTCACCCTGACTTACCGATTGTTATCATTACAGGTTATCCTGACAGTGAAATCCTGAGCAAGATTCTTGCCAGCGGTCCGGTCACAGTTATTAAGAAGCCAATTGAGTTTGAGCAGCTAAACAGGACCGTGAAGATACTCGGCCACAAGGGAGCCGGTCAGGAAGCAGGAGCCTAGGGCAGGGGGCTGTAAAGCGGTGCTGCGGAGCTTTTTAACATCCGGAGTTTACACTTCTGCCGGATCGAGGATTTCGCGAATCCGTGAGGCAAGGGACTTTGTCGTGTATGGCTTGATGATGACATGGTCGAGATTGTCCAGCTCGGGGGCATCTGCGTAACCTGTTGTGTAAAGAACAGGGGCGGTGATTTTTTCCTTCCTCATTAAGGAGATCATGGCGGGTCCGCTCAATCGTGGCATTACGACATCAGTAAAGACCATGTCGAGTTCCTGGTTGTAATCTCGGCTGATGGCAAGTCCCTGTTCTCCGTTTTCTGCCTCGAGCACATTGTAGCCCAGGTAGCGGAGGTTGAGGCTCACGGTTTCCCTGACGCTGTTCTCATCCTCAACGACAAGGATAGTTTTTCCGTTTGAAGTAGAGGGCCTTGTCGATTTTTTGGCAACGGAGGCCTCATTATTTCCTGGCGTTCCAGATCGGGTTATACGTTCATCCGCGACCGCAGATGGTTGATTTGCCAAGCTTCAGTGGCGGGTATGCGGAAATGTCAATTTCAGCGTGGTCCCTTCTTCGGGCGATGAGGACAGCTGGATCGTGCCGCCATGATTGCTCATCAATTGCTTGACGATCGGGAGACGCAATCCATTGGGATCTTCCCTTTGAGGAAGACCATAGAAGGGCTCAAAGGCATGCGTGGAGCTATCCTCATTGAGTGGCGGGGCGTTATCGTTAATAGTTATGATCGTTGCCGGTCTAGAGGTCAGGAGGTGCTGCGTTGCGTTCTCGGATTCCGTTGAGCAGGTTATTTCAATGCTCCTGTTGTTGTCGGCGTCAGCCGCGGCATTACGAATGGCGTGGCGCATGATCGTGCGAAAATCCTTGCGTGAGATATTTATGTCAGGGGTCCCTTGCGAGATGTTGAAGGTCATGGTGATCTTATCACCAGCGATATCCAATAGCTCTTGCTTCCAGGCATCAAGCAGTTCTCCAAGTGATAACGATTCGACTTGTTCAGGGGCAATGCTGCCGAAGGCAAACAGTTCACGCGCAAAAGTTGCTCCTCGATCGGCGGCTCTTGCTATTTGCTGAAGATGAGTGCTCCGGATACGGCCATGCCTGAGATCTTCTTGGGCAAGGGAGACAAACCCCTGAATCGGCGTCAGGCTGTCTGAGAGCACGTTGGCGATGTGCTGTGAGGCTCGTTGTATGTTATTACGGCCTGTTTCCTTGGCGGCATAACCATCAGTCTCTACTCCATTTTGCGTTGTTGGCCAGATCGATATCAGGGACGCTGTTTCCGATGCGGTGTCGATAGGCGCGCTGTGCATTGACACCCGCATTGTTGATCCGCTTTTGGAACTTAGTGATCCTAAACGTTGCGAGCCTTGGGGAAATCCCGATAAACTGGCATCTGCAGGGATCAGCTCAGTTGATTGTCGGCCGATAATGTCATCGCGCTTTGTCCCGAATAATTTACAGGCACTGGCATTTGCATCCCTCACGCCGCCATCTTCTCCTTCCACAAGCATGGCTGTGGGGGAGTGTGTGAACAAACTTTTGAAGCTTTCTGAGGTTAACATAGCTTGCCTATTTGGATTCTTGATCCACGCGTTCATATCTTAAATATGGGCAAATATAATAATATCTATAATTAATGTAAACAGAAAATTTATGGTATTTACAAATAATAATCAATAAAACGCCCAAAATCCCACATTTATGCCCTCTAGGAGGGACGCTCTAATAAAAAACAATGAAGATGATAAACGGATTTTTTTACAAAATTAAGAGGCTACGCCGCTTATATTGGATCAGTGGAGTGAAGAAAACAAAAATAATCCCTAGCATAATCATGAATATTCCAAAATGCAAGAA
>CAWVVE010000264.1:0-4382 GCA_963933075.1 uncultured Verrucomicrobiaceae bacterium
AACAATATGCGCATCAATCATGTAATCCCCCCGCACACGCAGAGCAAATGTTTTCGCATTGCGGGGAATGCCAAGTGAACTGATATCAATGGAAAGGCATCCTTCCTTCTCCTGCTCGGCATCCGCAGCCATTCCTGCCGCGATATGACCGTAGATGGGAATATCCACGATCTCCTCACGTTCCAATTCCTCGGGAAAAACCAGTGCTCGCGCCTTGCCGGCAACGCGCTGAATGACCCCCTTCTTTTCGAGAGCCCTGAGATGGCTGACCGCCGCAGTTTGGCTGGCAAACCCGAAGTGGGCCTGAATCTCCCGGGTGGAGGGCATCAACCCGGTCTCGGAATGATAATCGCGAAGGTAATCAAGTAATTGCTGTTGACGATCTGTAAGCATAGGAACAGTGTTCTAAAGAACAGTCTTGTAAAATGGGCATTGTGCAAGTCTTTTTTGAATATAGGTTTTGCTTAATATTATGGTCAATTTAATGATTAGGAGGCTTATCAGCGCATTGATTGGCGCCCTCATCACACACACCGCCTGCTTTGCCCAGGGCAAAAACGGCAATGGAAAACCGCTCCCGATTCGTCTCGGCGCGGCACCTGCCTCTGAAATCGGTGCGCTTCCCCCACTGACAAGTGCCATTAGCAAACGCGCGGCAAAGGCCTTTCTCAAGGGCAACTGGCGTGAAGCGCGCGATGCCTACCTTGAAATACTCAAGTCCGATCCCGGCAACGCCCCAACCCTCACCAACCTCGGCGCAACCTTCATGGAACTTGAGCAATACATTGAAGCACGTAAGCACCTTGAAAAAGCCCTGCAGACAAACCCCGACATGCATCAGGCGCGGATCATACTTGGGGTAACCTACCTGCGTTCCGGGGACAGCTACCGGGCGATTGCAGCCTTGAGCAGAGTCGTTGCCGAGCAGCCAAAAAATGCCCGCGCCCACAATTACCTTGCCGTGGCAACACTGGCAAGGGGGTGGACAACCGCAGCGGAGAGGCAACTACAGCAAGCGGTGAGCGCTGATCCCGGGTTTGCCGAGGCACATTACAACCTTGCCATTCGATACATGGAAAAGAAACCCCCGGCCGTTGAACTTGCGCGCCGCCACTACCAGCGGGCAATTGACCTCGGGGCAACTCCCAGTTCCCGCCTTACCATGAAAATTAATTCCGCCAAGGACAACCAGTGAAGCACCTGCCCTATCCAGAAAATTCCCGGGGTGATGGCAAGCAATGTCATCGCCCTGCCATCACCCTGCCTCTGCTGCATGTAATCATCATCTGCTCGGCAGTACTGCCTGTCATGCTGCAGGCTGAAACCAAACGCACGGGGCATCGCCCGGGCAACACAGTTACCCGGGTTCCGGAACGGCACGCCACCCCTTACCGGCCCAAGTCACCGCCACCAACCGTGTCCGGGAAGTCCGTCATCGTCCTTGACCCCCGCAACGGGGATATCCTGCATGCCAGGGATCCAGACACGCGGCGCCCAATCGCCAGCATCCAGAAGTTGCTGACCGCCCTCGTTGTGCTTGACCGGGGAAGCCTACACTCCAAGGTCAAGGTCGCCGTGAGTGACACTCAGGTCGAGCCCACAAAGATCAATATCCGGACAAACCAGATCTATAAAAAATCCGACCTGCTGGCTGTATTGCTGGTGCGCAGCGGCAACGATGTCGCCCACTGCCTTGCACGGGATCACTCCGGAGGTCAGGAAGCCTTCGCCCGTGCCATGAACGCAAAGGCAAGGAGCCTCGGCATGAATCATTCCCACTTCAGGAACCCGCACGGGCTGACCCGCAGTGGCCAGTATTCCACCGCCCGCGACGTGGCCATCCTTGCCATTGCCGCTTATCGCCACAACACGATCCGTTCCATGACCTCGATCCGCAAGCTGCCCTTCCGCTTTGCCGACGGCAAACGCACCACCTTCAGCAATACCAACAAGGTCCTGCACCGCTACTCCTACTGCAACGGCCTGAAGACCGGATACACAAGGGCAAGCGGAAAATGCCTGGCAAGTTCTGCAAAAAATGGAACCCGTGAAGTCATCGTCGTCATTCTCGGCAGTTCGAGCGCAACCATCTGGGATGACTCGCAAAGACTCCTCGCTTGGGGGCTTGGTTCCTGAAGTTATAAAGCTCAACACCCACCGAAGTGCGGGACCTTGGCTGTAGACAACCTTGTCGCCGCCTCCCTCCTGCGATAAAACGACAGTCATGAATACGCTTAATTCTCGCATTTCCACACTTGCCTTTTCTTTAACCTTGGCCGGCTTACCCCTTTATGCCGCTGACGTAAACGATCTAACCTATGAGGTCAGGGGTGATGCGGTCACTATCATCAGTTGTGACAGGACCGCCTCGGGTGAGCTGGTCATTCCTGCGGAAATCGAGGAAAAGCCGGTGACGTCGATGTTCTTTGAAGCTTTCATACATTGCGCTTCCCTGACAAGGGTGGTTGTTCCCCCGGGCGTGAAAAGTATCAGCAAGGGAACCTTCGCTTTTTGCAGCAACCTGCGCAGTGTGATCATCCCTGAGAGCGTCACTTCCATACGGGAGGGGGCTTTCGCTTATTGCAGTTCACTGGTGAGCGCGGATCTCCCGGACAACCTGCGCAATCTCGAGCGTGATGCCTTCCTGAATTGCACCAAGTTGCCAAGCGTGAGAATTCCCGACCGGGTGCGCTATATCAGCACGGGGGTGTTTGCTCATTGCCACAGCCTCACGAGCGTCATCCTCCCGGAACGACTACCAGTGATCGGTAATAATGCCTTCTACGAATGCCTTGCCCTCTCAGAGATCAACATCCCGATCAATGTGGAATCGATAGGGCGGGAGGCCTTCATGCACTGCGAGAACCTGACCAGCGTGAGAATTCCCGATTCGGTATATAGCATGGGCAATGGCTGCTTTGCCTTCTGCAAAAATCTCGAGAACGTGATGTTTGAGGGAGATGCCCCGGAACTGGGATCCGGCGCCTTCTTTGGGCTGCCTGCCGGGGCGAGGGTAACTTATTCGGCAGATGCCACGGGATTCCAGGCAAACACTTTTGGAGGCATCGCCGCAACAGCAGGCGAAATACCTGAGCTGAACCCCTCGATGACCAAGGTCATGGTGACGGTAAATCCGGATAGAAACGGTTCAGAAACAACCTGGGAGGTCACTGATGCAGGTGGCCAGGTCTATGGATCCGGCGGTCCCTATAACGACTTCTCCTTTAACCCGGAGGTGTTCAGGTTCTATGTCCCTTATAACGCACCCCTGAGGATTACTGTCCGTGACGCCGGTGGAGACGGCATGGTGAATAATGGACTTCATCTGGGAACCTGGAACTTGACCCATGACGACACGGTGCTGGCTTCCGGTGGCGGAAACTTTGGCTCTGAACAAAGCGCAGTGGTAGCCATCCAGGGCTCATCGATATTGCCGGTCATCATCAGCGTTGCCGGGGAAGGAACCCCAAACGCACTGACATCCTTCGCCATTACCTTTGCCTCCAATGAAGGCTGGACCTATGCCATTGACCGTTCACGGGACCTGGACGCATGGCAGCCACTCTCCGCCAATATCAGGGGAGAGGAAGAGACCACAGAATTCACCGACGACTCCCCTATCCTTGATGGCAATGGGGTATTTTACAGGGTGCGTGCATTGAACCGTTAAAAATAAATCCCGGGAAGCTACCCCCTTATCTGCACCTGCCACCCCTGCCAGCCTTCCTGTAAGGATTGATTCCCTCCATTTTTTCACTGTTTGACAGTACCTTAAATATCAATAGCCTTTAAATAACTTCAGGGCCTGAGACTTTCCCCTGTGGCAACATGGATTCCCAAGTCGCAGACACGCTCACTTTCAGTTGCCCCGCATGCGACACCAGCCTCAGGGTTCCCAGTTCTTTGGGCGGCGTGAGTGGTCCATGCCCCCAATGCCGGGTCGAGATTACCGCACCACAACCTCCCGCTCTTGATCCTGGGCAAGAAGCTAACGCAGTAATACCTGCCAGAGTCCCCACGCAACAATCCGGTCCCGGGGCAAATCGGCTCAGTAATGGCCCGACAAGCGCACTGCAACTCCAAGGCCGGAGTATGCCCACCCATTTGCCTCCAGAGGAAACTGGGCAATCCATCATTCGCTCCCCCGCATCAAGGGACAGCGACAATATTCATAGCCATGCATCGCTCAGGTCCCCGGGCATTGAACCGGTCACCGAAGGCACCCCACTACCTGCGCGCCCGCTTGCCGCTGAACCCCGGCAAACTCCGCGCCCGGATAAGCCCTCCGCAAAGCGTCGCATTAGCCTGCATCCAATCTCCTTTATCTTGATCGTCTTGCTCTCGGCTGGCAGTGGCGTGGGGACCATGGTAATGGTCAACCC
>CAWVVE010000265.1:0-4371 GCA_963933075.1 uncultured Verrucomicrobiaceae bacterium
AGAATCAGCGCCCATCGCGCTGTAAAAAATTCATGAAGTTCCATGATCGTTTTGCCGACCAATTGCGCTTTGCGTTCCGGTGGCTTTCCGGAGTCCACAATAACACAGGCGGCAGGTGATTTAAAATTAAACAATCAGCATGCAGTCGCCGTAACTGTAGAATCGAAAATTCTCCGCGATGGCCCTGCTGTAGGCTTCACGCATGAGGTCAGTGCCGGCAAGGGCACAGACGAGCATGAAAAGCGTGCTCTTGGGCAGGTGGAAGTTTGTCAATAGGGCGCCCGTGCGGCGGAACTCAAACCCGGGGTAGATAAAGATGTCCGTCTCGCCACTGCCGGCCGGGATTTGTCCACCGGAACAGCGTGCCAGGTGTTCAAGGGTGCGGGTCACGGTGGTACCGACTGACACGACACGTTTGCAGCTGTTGATGGCGTCAGCAGTTTTTGCTCTCAGATGAAAGTGTTCACTGTGCATCTTGTGGTCGGCGATATGCTCGGAGCGCACCGGCTGGAAGGTGCCGGCACCGACATGAAGGGTGAGGAAGGTGTGCGGCAGCTGCTCAAGGAGCCCGGTGGTGAAATGCAGGCCTGCGGTGGGCGCCGCGATGGCGCCGGGTTCACGGGCATAGACTGTCTGGTAACGTTCCCGGTCTTCTTCCCCCGGGGTCCTGTCCATGTAGTGGGGCAGGGCGAGTTGCCCGAAGCGCTCAACATCAATGGCATCCTCGAAGCGGATCATGCGCTCGCCTTCCTTAAGGATGTTCTCCACCGTGCCGGTAACTCCTGCAATGGCCACGGTCTTGCCGATGCGCATCTTTTTCCCGGGTCGAACCATGCATCTCCAGAGCAGGGGTTCGGGTTCCTCAAGGCGCAGCAGCTCGATTTTTCCGTCATCGGAAAAGAAACGCGCGGCGACCACTCTGGTATCATTGAGGACCACAAGGTCCCCTTGCTCTATAAATTCGGCAAATTCGGCAAATATTGCACTGCGTATCGTTGCGTTGCTTCTGTCAACGATCATCATGCGTGAACTGCCCCTGCGGCTTGAGGGCCTGGAGGCTATCAGGTCCTCCGGAAGCAGGTAGTCAAAATCATCAGAACGCAGGTCTTCGGCCATTACTTTATGTTGAATTGCTAATAGTGTCTTGTAACCGTTTACTGGGAACCCCAAATTCAGTTGATGTCGAATCTCTCTTTCATGGCCGGTATGCTGGCCGTTGCACTTGTTTTCCTGTCTTCCTGCAAGGCGGTAAGGCGGGTAACGCACGTTGAATCCAGGGGAGCCAGCGATCCGTTGTCCAAGCGGTTTGTGGGAGGATCGGTGAAAAGATGGGAAAGCGGCCAGGTGCATGCCATGGGCAAGAAGCATACCAGTGTAGGCAAGCTGTTTGGCGGGACGGGAAAAAACAGGCAGTTTGGCGGCAATTACCAGGCGAAGCAATATGGTGCCTCGGAGAGGAAATCTTCCGGTAGCAAGCCTTACCAGACGGGCAGTTACCGCTCCATTGATAAGTGGTATGGTGCAGACAAGTCTTCCGCAGCTGCCGGAAAGCGGTTTTTGGGGAGTAGAGATTCAGCAGACGAGGGGAAAAAAAGATGGTTTGGCAGTAACAGGCAAGTTATCCCGAAGAGTGCCCGGGAAGGCGGGAAATGGCTGCAGCGGAAAATGTGGAGAGGGGTGGTTGATGCTCCTGAAGGCAAACGCAGTGTTGAGGCCGGAATTGTCAATCCCTCTGGCAGTCCCGCTGCCCCCGGGCAGTTAAGCATTGAGGAAGTGCGCGGTATCCTGGAGCGCTAGGGCCATGGTGAAGGCAGACGGGCTTGCTGCCTGGAGTGTTTCGGGGCATGTTCGCTTCTGAGCCGACAGGGCACACGTTAATAGAAATGATGTCACCGGAAGAACAGCTTGAGACACTTGAGCTTGGTACCGCCAAGATTTTCAGCAGGGAGGAACTGCTGGAGAAACTGCGCACCGGCAAGCCGCTGCGAGCCAAGCTCGGGGTTGATCCGACCGCACCGGATATTCACCTGGGCCACACCGTGGTTCTCGAGAAATTACGCCAGTTTCAGGTCCTGGGGCACCAGGCGGTTCTCATCATAGGCGATTTCACGGCAACTGTCGGTGATCCCACGGGCCGTTCCTCCACCCGGCCTCCACTGACCCGCGAAGAGGTCCTGGGCAATGCGGAAACCTATACGGACCAGGCTTTCAAGATTCTTGACCGGGAAAATACCGAGGTGGTCTACAACGGCGACTGGTTTCGCGGCATGAGCTACGAGGAGGTTCTCAAGCTGAATGCCCGCGTGACAATGCAGCAGATGTTGCAACGTGAGGATTTCAGGAATCGTATCGAGGGGAACAAGGAGATACGCCTGCACGAGATACAGTATCCGGTGATGCAGGGATGGGATTCTGTTGAGGTCCGTGCTGATGTCGAGCTTGGGGGTACTGACCAGTTGTTTAATATCCTCGTCGGGCGCGACATGCAGAAATCCCAGGAGATGGCGCCTCAGGTGGCAATGTGCCTGCCCATTCTTGAGGGTACTGACGGGGTGAGAAAGATGTCGAAGAGTTACGATAACTATATTGGTGTTGATGAGGCACCCGCTGAGATGTTCGGCAAGGCCATGAGCATTTCCGACGAGTTAATGGACCGTTGGTATACTCTTCTTCTGGGCGGTGATCGAGATCTGCAACTACACCCGATGGAGGCCAAGAAGCAGCTGGCGGCGCAACTTGTTTCCCGTTACCACGATGATGCGGCATCGGCATCGGCGCGCGCGGATTTCGAAGCTAAATTCGCCAAGGGTGATGGCGATGTGAACTGGCCGGAAGTCCAGCTCGGCGGTGAGCGGCGGCTGATTACCTCGGTAGCCATTGCCTACAGGGATGGCCATGGGGCCGAACGCAGTAATTCTGATATTCGCCGCCTTATCCAGCAGGGGGGCGTGCAACTGGACGGCGAGAAGTTCAGCGATCCTGCTGCCGATCTCCCTGATGAAATCTCAGGCAGGTTGTTTCGCCTCGACAAGAAGCGCAGTGTGCGTTTGCTGTAAGCAAGGAATGGCAATGACAAATGATCATCTGGCAGCAAGGGATCAGGGATAACCCCCAGGCTTATTAACAAGACACTCCAAGACAGTAGTGACAATCCTCGGCCGTGCAGTTCTTAACTTTCTGGCTTCTCTAGGCCAACTGGGCGCCTTGTTGTGCGAAACATTGGGATTTCTGTTTCGTGGACGTATTCGCTTTCGCCTGACTTGTCAGCAGATCGTCAACATCGGCTTTGGATCCCAGGCGGTGGTCATTGTTACCGGTGCATTTACCGGTGCGGTTTTCACGGCACAGACTTATTACCAGGCGACTCAGCTAGACCTTGAATCAGGCATTGGCGGCCTTGTCTCGATTGCCATGTGCCGGGAACTCGCCCCTGTGCTGGTTGGGCTGATGATCACGGGCCGGGTGGGTGCCGCGATGGCCGCAGAGATCGGAACCATGAAGGTCACCGAGCAGATTGATGCGCTGCGGGCTATGGGAGTAAGCCCGACAGGTTATCTTGTGGTTCCACGCTTTGTTGCCATCATGATCTCCACACCATTGCTGATTGCCGAGGCGATTGTGTTCGGGATTATTGCCTCATATATCATTGCCGTTCCGATGTATCATATCCCCGGCGCCTGGTTTCTCGATCATCTCAATACCCACACTGGGCTTGACGATGTTGCCTTTGGCATGATTAAGGGCCTGATATTTGGAATCCTTATTTGCCTGATTTCCTGTCACCGCGGCCTTAACACTGCTAACGGTGCGGTTGGTGTCGGCAATAGCACAACCAAGGCGGTGGTGATCGCTTCGCTGGCCATCCTGATCTGCAATTTTTTCCTCACTATCCTGTTGACGAACTTTTTTCCTTTCGGCAGCTGATTCCAGCAGTTTTTTCTTTTTTGGTTTGATCGGCGCAGGGAAAATTCATATACCCATGGTGTATGAGACATCAGCCTTGGGATCCGTTTGCCGCAAATGCCAATGAAGCCGCCGGCAGCATGATGGTCGAGGATGAAGCCGCTGACTGGCAGAGCGACCTGTTGGTGCTTTCCGCATTTATTCAGGGTTTCAGCGAGCAGCTCGCGGAAGTCCTTTCGGAAGCCCAGGCTTCAGGGCCTTTGCCCTGTGAGCAAAGCAAGCCCTAGATGCCCTCTTTGCTTGCAGCCTTCTGCAATTCCGCCTGGAACGTTGCAATGTCTTCTGCGGACGGGCGGTAATTTTCCGTTTCAGAATCCAATCTCAGTTGCCCCATGCGGTCTACCAGCCAGGTAGCGCATTCCCCGTCACTGAAGGTGACCCTTCCACTGATCACGGCACTGGGTTGAG
>CAWVVE010000266.1:0-4362 GCA_963933075.1 uncultured Verrucomicrobiaceae bacterium
GTGGCATTCATCACTGGACGGCGCAAATCATGGTGATCCTGCTGGTATTGCACCTCGTGCAGGTGGTGATCGACAGTGCTTACCGCGCGCCCCGTGAGTTTAATTTCTGGTTTGGAGTGATCCTGCTCTTTATCACACTGGCAATATCTCTTACCGGTTACCTGTTGCCGTGGGACCAGAAGGGATTCTGGGCAACAAAGGTGGCAACCAATCTCGCAGGGATTGTGCCCCTGATTGGAGAGGACCTGCAGAAAATCATCATCGGCGGTTCCGACTACGGGCACCACACGCTGACGCGCTTCTTTGCGCTGCATGCCGGGGTTCTTCCCGGGGCCCTTGTTGCGCTGATTGTGGTGCATATCTATCTTTTCAGGAGGCACGGGATTACCGAGGCAAAGCCTGCCACCCGTGCCGGGGCCCTTTATTACTGGAGCGTTCTCGGGGTGGCGTTTGCCTCACTGACGGTGATGGCCTTTATCTTTAAGGACAATGCCAAGCCCTGGGTGCCCTGGTCGATTGCCGTGGTCTTTGCCGCGATTGTCGTGCGCATCGCATTCCTCTTCATGCGCGGCAAGGATGACGACTCGGCAAGGCGGCCAAGGCGTGATGGTATGTTCTGGCCTGACCAGATCCTAAAGGATTCCATTGCCTGTGTGGCGGTGATGGCGGCTGTCTTGTTTTTTGTTTTCTGGAAAGGCACAGAGCTAACAGCTCCGGCAGATCCATCGCAACCTTACAACGCCGCGCGTCCAGACTGGTATTTCATGGCCCTTTTTCAAATGCTGAAGTTCCCTGTTTTTGAGGGAGCCCTGGGACTGGTGATCGGGGCTATTGTTGTCCCTTCCATTCTTGTGACTGCCGTGTTCATGATGCCGCTTATCGGGGGGGCAAAAATAGGTCACTGGGTCAATGTGGTGATGCTTTATCTTTTAATTGGCGGGTTTGCTGTTCTTACCGCAATGGGATTCAATCATGATGCAAATGACAAGGAGTATCAGTTGAGTGTAGCCCATGCCCATGCCGATGCGGAGCGACTCAATGAGCTAATCTCGATGAATGGCGGGATCCCGCCTGCAGGTGCCCTGACTCTGCTTTATAAGGATCCAAAAATTCGCGGCCCCAAACTTTTTGCCGCCAATTGCGCATCCTGTCACCCCTACGGTGACGGTGATGGCATGGGCGGGGAGGTTAAGGAGCCGACTGCGCCTGACCTTAAAGGAGTCGGCAGTCAGCAATGGATTGCCGGCCTGCTGGATGTTAATCGCTACGTCAGTGCTGAGTATTTCGGCAATACCACGTTCAAGGACGGCAAGATGGCCGGCCACCTTGAGGACATTGAGATGTTGCCTGATGATATTGATGCGGTGTCAGCGGCCCTGGCCTCTGAGGCAAAGGTGCATGGCTACACTGTGCCCCAGGGTGGGCAGGAGTTTATTGATTCAGGCTTTGACCTGATGTTCGAGGACCTTGAATGCGCCGATTGCCATGGAATCCAGGGCGAGGATGAGGGCAAGGGGCCGAGCCTGACAGGTTATATGTCCCGCGACTGGATGGTCCGGTTTATCGGTAATCCCTCGCATGCTGATTTTTACGGCAAGAAGAATGACCGGATGCCGAGTTTTCTCAGTATAAAAAAGGAGGACGGCACGGTCAAGCCGGGTCAACTCAGCGCTCAGGACGTGGAGTTGATCGTGGACTGGTTGCGTCAAGAGTGGCCCCGATCGGGGGATGCTCAGCATTGATGGGTTTTTGATGCCGATGGTCATGAGAAATGCCTTGAGTGGAGACCGAACCGGTGCCTTTTTTATCTGGTAGAGTTTATGCGAATTAACTGCCCCACCTGTGAGCTTGCCTTTGAGGTTTCTGATAAGCAGGCCGGCCAGAAGGCCTTGTGCCCGGATTGCGAAACGCGGTTTATCATTCCTCTCGATCCTGATGGGGAGTTTGAGGTTCTGTCGGTAGGTAAGGCAGGCGAAGCGGAGAAGGCTTCTCAAGGAAGTCAGAGCGCCAAGGATGGAGAAGCCAAGGATGGAGAAGCCAAGGATGGAGAAGCCAAGGATGGAGAAGCCAAGGACAACAATGGCAGCGAAGACCCGTCCGGTGGTGATGTCGCCGTGACAAGCGTTTGGGGGCTACTGGCCCTTGGTTTGGCGGTTGGATTAATTCTTGGCTTCCTGATTGGCTGGCTGGTGTGGCGCAGTCCGGAGCAGGGAGGCTCGCGGCCGACGGGTGCGCCTAGGGGTGAAACTTCAAACCCCTTTTTGCTTGATGATGTTAATTAGCCCGGCCGACAAGGTGATATTTGCCGGAAAGAGGAAGTGAATTATTGTCGGGATTCGTTGCCAAGTGCCATGCCGTGCGTTATCTCAGCCTTTGTCTCCTTAAGGGACAATTCCTTAATGTTTACGAAACTCTCCAGAGTAATGTGCTTTGCCATGATTGCTGTGCTTGCTGCCTGCAAGCCTGTCAATGACCGCAAGGAGATTAAGACAGTGCGCAAGATGGGGAAACTTGCGCCCGCAGTGGAATTGGGGCTGTCCCTGCGTGAGCGGGTGACGGGCAAATCGCAGGAAGAGGCCAATCCCGGCGGGTCGGACATTCCCTTTGCCTGGGATGTGCCGGAATCCTGGAAGGCAGTTCCGGGAAGCGCCATGCGCATGGCGAACTTTACCTTTGGGGAATCTGCTGAAGGGCAGTGTTATTTCACCATGCTGCGCGGCGGCGGAGGGCTTTTGCTCAACCTGAACCGCTGGCGTGGACAGATGGGGCTTGACCCGGTCGATGAGGCGGCCCTTGCCGGGTTGCCTGAGGAGAGGTTTCTCTTTGGAAACGGCAAGTTCATTGAACTGGATGGAGCATTTAAGCCGATGGGTGCCAGTGAAGCACTTTCCGATTACAGGATGCTTGGCCTTATCATGCCGGAGATGGACATGGGGGGAACCAAGGTGGCATTCTTTGTGAAAATGACCGGGCCCAAGGACCTGGTGGAATCCCAGCGGGAGAACTTCAACGCGTTCTGCGCTTCGTTAAGGATGAAAGGGGCAAGTAAGTGAGCGACTCAAGGAAATCAAAACCTCTCGGGCTGAGGGTCTATCATTTTTTTTCCGGCTGGACGCTGGCGGTTATCCTGCTGAGCATCCTGCTTGTGCTGACTTATCTGGGCACCATGGCTCAGGTGGAGATGGGCCTTTATGATGCCTCGGAAAAGTATTTCGAGGCCTTTTTCCTGACGGAAAAGATCGGTCCGGTGCCGATTGTCCTGCCCGGGGTTTACCTGGTCAGTGTCCTGCTGTTCTTGAACCTTTTACTGGGTGCCATTATCCGGGCGCGGAAGTCCTGGAAGCGTCCCGGGATGTTGATTGCCCATAGCGGTATCCTTTACATCCTGTTTTCCGGGTTTGTGACCTTCCACTTTACCGAGGAGGGCAGCATGTTGCTTTATGAGGGAGATCGCGCTGATGAAATCTACAACCTGACCGACTGGAGTATTGAGGTGGCGCGTCATGATGCAGAGGGGAAGAGGGAAGGCGCCTATGTGATCGGGGAGGAGGACTTGAAGCCGCTCTGGAAGAAGGGCGCGCGCCGCACATTCTTTGCCAAGGAGATGCCCTTTGAGTTTGAGATATACAGCTACGCCCGAAATATCACCAACAGTCAGGGGCAGTTGACGGGATTGCCAACGAAAGTGGCTGTCGACAAAGAGAAGAAAGGTATCGAAAACCTGAGGGAGTTGGCGAAGTCGCGACTGAGTCTTCCTGCCGACGCTTCGTATGCAGAGCTTGATGCTGTCGTGCTGCCAGAGTCTCTTATGCCATACATTGACGAGGCGGATAGTGACACTCTCGATTTGATCGAAAATCTCAAAATTCTTGGGCCTGATCGTCGTGAATCAGGGATGGGCTATGGGGATATAATGAAGTGGGTGGAGACGTTGAAGGAGTTGAAGCCTAAGGAATACAATGAGGATAGGTATGATGTCTCTCGTATCAAACAAGCTTGGGCGGATGAGGGAGAGCTGTGGAAGCGGGTCGCAAATGGCGAGCTTCTCGTGTCCAGGTATGCCGGTCACGGCGAATTCATTGAGGGGCCCTATAAGCAACTTAAATATGATGACCTTGCAATTTTGCCCAGAAAAGAATCGAAAACACGAGAGGCCAATCAGCCCGCGACCTACATCAAGGTGAAAAAGGCATCGGGCAAGGTGCTTGCACACTCGATCCTTGTGGGGGCGAATCCGTTTGCTCCGCGACCCCTCACCGTTGAGGTAGATGGGGAGACATGGTCCATCGACCTGACCCGCAGCCGGTATTCGCTTCCCTTTGGAATTGAGCTGGAAAAATTCGAGAAGGAGGATCATCCCGG
>CAWVVE010000267.1:0-4359 GCA_963933075.1 uncultured Verrucomicrobiaceae bacterium
CATGGGATTTTCAGCTTTCGTATCCTCGATAAAGTCACCAAAGCTTGTGTCATCAGAGTCGCCTACAGGCGCCTGGAGTGAAATGGGCTGCTGCGCCATTTTCAGGACTGCGCAAACCCGTTGGACGGGCAGGTGAATTTCCTCGGCGATTTCGTCTTCGGACGGCTCGCGGCCGTATTCCTGAACAAGCTGTTTTTGCACCCTCATCAGCTTATTGATTGTTTCAATCATATGAACCGGGATGCGGATAGTGCGTGCCTGGTCTGCAATTGAGCGAGTGATGGCCTGCCTTATCCACCAGGTGGCATAGGTGGAGAACTTGTAACCGCGCTGATATTCAAATTTTTCCACCGCCTTCATCAGGCCCATGTTGCCCTCCTGAATAAGGTCAAGGAAGGAAAGCCCGCGGTTGGTGTATTTTTTTGCTATGGAAATAACAAGACGCAGGTTTGCTTCAACCATTTCGGACTTGGCGCGCACGGCAGCCTTTACCCACTTGCGAAGTTGCTTGAAGTCGTCCTTGTGCTCTGCGGGAGTATGCCATGAGTTAAGGCAATATTCGTTAAATTGTTCACATGCGTCCGCATTGGAATTTGAGCGTTTTGCCTTGCGTTCAAGGCTAATGAAATCGGCATTGTACTCACTGACCTTGTCCAGGAATTCATCGAGAACTTTTTCCTTGTAGTGGAATCGTCTGTAAGATCTTGCCAGTTTGGCAATTAATGAACTGAACTCCTCTTCGAGTTTTTTCTTCGAGCGAACCTTCGGTTTTTGCAGTTTCCGGTAAGCGGCGTTGGCCTCAACTTTCGTGTCCGAGACCTGTTTCACCAGTCGCTTTAATCCCTTGATGTAACGTTCCCTGCTTGTGATTTCCTTATCAGAGATTACCCGGTCGAACCTTTCATTTCCTTCAATTAGCCGGTCGGCGATGTTTAGGTAGAGCTCACTGGCAAACCCAAAGCGATGGAGCAGCTTGTGTGCATTCTTTTCGGCAGTCTCGATGCGCTTTGAGATTTCGACTTCCTCCTCGCGGGTCAGGAGTGGAACTTGACCCATTTGCTTGAGATACATCCTGACAGGATCATCCAGAATATCGAGTTTGGTCTCAGGCTTCTGCGGCTCGACGTCATCCTGTTGCTTTTGTTTTCGGATCTCACTGACTTTATCGACTTGAGAGGCGTCAATGATGTCAAATTCCATGTTCTGCAACCTCGAGATGACGGCGTCAAGCAAGGCGCCCTCCGAGGCGGAGGCTGGCAGGGCCTCATTGACATCGTCAAAGGTCAGGTAGTCCTGCTCCTTGGCCAACTTGATCAGTTCACGGATCTTTTCCTGAATCTTGGGTGAGTCTACGCTCAGCGTTTCCGTCTTGAAGTTTGATTGCTCGTTACCTGCGGCCAGGGATAAGTCGTCAGCAGACAGGATTGATTGCGCTGCATTTTTCCTGGGGCGACCTCGTGGGCGCTTGATTCTTGGATCACCGGTAATTTCGTGCTTCGCGAGGATCAGCATGCGCAATTGCTCCTCCTCCTTTGTGGGGCGTCCCCTCCTGCGTTTCGGCAAAACGATAACGCCTTTGAGCGTGATGACTGTTTCCATCTCAATAACAACACCATTCACCGTTACGCTATCAGGAGTATTAGGTGTCGTTCTTTTTTCTGTTATGGAGGTGGATTTGGGGTTGGATTTTTTCTTTCGACTGCGCTTAACCTCCACCTTTTTATTGGTGACCGTTGCTCGTTTTGCTTTCTTGGAGGTGCCCATTGTTGAGGGGGATCTGTGTGTGGAGGTAGGTGTTTTGCCCGGCATTATTATTTTGTGAGTTTCTAGTATGGGGAATACAATTAACCCTTGTCGATTTAAGCCCTGTGCTGTGCAATATTCTTTAGGGCTTTTTTGAGGTCAAGCAATTCTTTCCTTTGAGTCTCAACCTTGCTAGTAAAATCAATAATTTGACTTTTGCTAAGATTTGGTTGTGCTGCTTTTGTTTTCGTTGTGTCTCGGTCCTGCTCAATGGCTTTTATTCTTAGCCTGAGAAGGGCTCGCTGGCCATCTTCAATCTCCAAGTTGGCAAAACGCGCCACCAGAATATCCCTGATGGCATATTCCTTTTCCGCAGGCAATGTGGAAAGATAGGCATTTATGATGTTTAGCTGAGTGGATGCTGGAGGGTTTTCCCAGATTTCCTTCAAGAGGTCGGCGCTGGGCATTTGCTGGATATGAGCCAGAGACTGTTCTCGGGTTTCCTCCATCCATTTTCTGGTGTCGTCATGGGTCAGGGCGAGCCTGATGAGAATTCGCACATCGGCATCATCGACAGACAAGTGCTGATGCTCGTCATTGGCTCCAGTGGGGTTTGGTCCCGAGAGGCGTTGCTCCTGCTTGGCAGAGTTGGCGACCCGGGTCCGGAAATCAGTAGCCGCGATGCCCAGACGGGTTGCAACCTCGTTAATCATCGCTTCGCGGGCCACTGGGTCGGCGATAATTGAAATGGAAGGGGCAAGTTCATTGGCGAAGCTTACACGGTCCCGAGGGTCGTTAATGTCGAGTGAATCATTGAGTTGGTCGATCTGGAAATGATAAAAGGGCCGGGCGTTGTCAATGAGGAGTTGGAATGCTGAGGCTCCTTTTGATGTGATTAGGGAATCCGGATCTTCGCCTGCCGGCAGTTTTACGGCCCTCACGAAGATGCCACTTGCTGAGAGTGACTTGTAGGCGCGGACTGACGCCTTGTATCCGGCGTTGTCAGAGTCGAAACAGAGCAATGCCTCGGCGCGATCCCCGGCAAAGCGTCTCAGCGTTCTGGAGTGATGCTCCGTGAAGGCGGTGCCAAGTGGGGCGACGGCGTTCTCAATGCCGTTCTCATAGCATCTGATCATGTCCAGTTGACCCTCGCAAATGATCACCGATTCGGACTTGGCGATTGCCCGCTTGCTCTTATCAAGCCCAAAGAAGATCCTGCTTTTGCTAAACAGTTCAGTTTCAGGGGAGTTCACATACTTGGCGGTCTTTGCATTCGGGTCGATAATTCTGCCGCTGAATGCAACTGTTTCCCCGAAGTCGTTGTTAAGCGGGAACATGACTCGATCCCGGAACCGCGTATACAGGCCACGAGCAGGGTTGTTTTCCTCGCGCAGTGACATTAGTCCGCTCGCGGCCATTAATCTGCCACTGTAGTTGTTTTCTCTTGCCCATTGAGAAAAGAGGTCGCCATTTGCGGGGGCAAAGCCAATGTTCCATCGACTGGCAATGTCGGCATCGAGTCCGCGTTCCCTGAGATATTTGCGGGCATTTTCAGCGTCGGGACTATTGCCCTTCATCAGGTAATGGTGAAACCAGTCAGATGAGTTTTGATGTAACTGGAGCAGTTGAGCCCGTTGTTTTGCTGCGGCCCGTGCCATGGGGTCGTCTTCGCTTTCCTTGATTGTAATTGAGACGCGCTCAGCGAGGCGCCGGATGGCGGATGGGTAGTCGAGGTTCTCGTATCCCATCACGAAGCCGATTGCGCTTCCCTTGGCATTGCAGCCAAAGCAATAATAAGCCTGCCTGGAGGCGCTAACCTTAAAGGACGGTGATTTTTCTGAGTGGAAAGGGCAGACGGCCCAGAAATCCTGCCCTTTACGCTGAAGTGGGAAGTATCCGCCAACCAGTTCCACAATGTCAGTGGCGCCAAGTATTTCCTGGATGGTGCTTTCCGGGATTAATCCCATTTTAGTTTGCGGTGGGTCATTTTACTGCCTTTGCCTATTGCCCTGTCTCCTGCTAGGTTAACATGAAATACTCTAAGCTATCTAATGCAATATTCTTTGTCTGAGTTTCCGATTATTTCCAGTCGCACCACCATTGTTGATTGGGTGCTTGGGAGATTCTTGTTGGTATTGATGACTGTGCTTGTTGCGGGCATGGAGTGTTCAATCGCGCAGAAAGATACTCAAGGGAAGGAGGACTGGGGGAATCGGCCGGTGATTGTGGAGATAGGTCGCTTTGCATTTGTTACCAGTGAGCAAGGCGAGCATTTACGTAATGCTATTACCCGGGCGTCTGAGTCCGGCGCTTCGGTAATCATTCTGCGGATAGACTGCCCGGGCGGATTTGCCAGTGAAGTGAGAAAGTTTGTGGAGCTCATCGTTAAGGTGAAGGTTCCGGTGATGGCATGGGTGGATGGCGCAGCCTCCGGGGCGGGTGCGATTGCCTCATTGTCAGCGGACAAGGTCTATTTCTCGGGAAATGCCATCTTGGGTGGAGAAGTTGATACCATTGACTGGCGGGGACCTGCAGAGCACTTGCCAAAACGCCTAGCGGATTTGCGGTATTATGACATTGCTGATGAGTTGGTGGAGCTGCTCGAGCCTAGGGGAC
>CAWVVE010000268.1:0-4356 GCA_963933075.1 uncultured Verrucomicrobiaceae bacterium
TATGCGACTTCCAAGGCTTGCGTATCGAGAGACCGTCATTGTTATCTGATCCGTTCATCGAATCGATGTAATAATCAGCACCGCTGCAATGTGTGACCAGGACGAAAAGAAACAAGGTAATGAGGGATGTGAATTGCTTCATTATCAATGATGTGGTTTTTTCATGATTGGATTCAGAGGTGACTCAGAGAATTAGTCGTGGAGAAAAGTCTTGTTAGGCTTTTCATTCCCTTGATCACACCTTACTATCCGGAAATTGTCTAGGCATTAGGAAAAAGCAATTTTCTATCAATTCATGATACTGCGCACTATCCTCATCCCGGCTTTCATGTTTATTGGCGTGCATGTCGGGGCAGCGGATCCGGGGTTTGCCGGGGACATCCGCCCAGTATTATCGGATGCCTGTTACAATTGCCACGGCCCTGATGCTTCGGCGCGCAAGGCAAAGCTACGACTCGATGATCGCAAGAGCGCCATGCGTTCAGGTGCCCTTACCGATGGCGAGTTACTCAAGCGGCTGACCAGTGATGATCCCGAGGTGCGCATGCCGCCGCCGAAATCCAACCGTGTGCTCAAGCCTGAGGACCGGGAAAAACTTGTGGCGTGGGTGAAGGGTGGAGCGGCCTGGCCCGAGGATGACCGGCACTGGGCGTTTGTGCCGCCGAAGGTAGCGAACCAGCCGCAAGTCAGAAAGAGCAAGTGGCCGGTCAACAGTATTGATCAGTTCGTTCTGGCCAAGCTGGAAGAGGAAGGCCTGCAGCCCTCAGCCCGCGCAGATAAAGCCACTCTTCTGCGCCGTGTTACCCTGGACCTTACCGGCTTGACACCGACGATCGAGGAATTGGACGCCTTCCTTGGAGATGATTCGCCGGGAGCTTACGAAAAGGCGGTGGACCGCCTGCTGGCTTCCCCACGCTACGGTGAGCACATGGCGCTGGACTGGATGGAGGCTTCTCGTTATGCCGACACTGACGGTTACCAGAATGATCGTCTGCGCTACATGTGGGTTTGGCGTGACTGGCTGGTTCGTGCCCTGAATGAAAATATGCCCTTTGACCAATTCGTGACTGAGCAGATGGCCGGTGACCTGTTGCCGGACCGCAGCTTTTTCACCCAGGTAGCGACCGGGTTCAACCGCAACCACCGCATCAACTCGGAGGGAGGAGCGATTCCCGACGAGTGGATTGTCGAGTATGTGGCGGATCGGGTCGAGACGATGGGGACGATGTTCCTCGGTTTGACTCTGGGTTGTGCGCGCTGTCACGACCACAAGTATGACCCGGTCGGGCAAAAGGACTTCTACCGGATGTTCGCCTTCTTCAATAACGTGGATGAGGCAGGGCTCGGGCCGAACAACGGCAACAGCCCGCCATTTATCAAGGTCCCGAAAAGCTGGCCGGAACTCTCGGAGGAGGAATCCAGGTTTGTGGTTCCTGATCCGATGAAAATCAAGGTGGTGCAGACTTCGGTTCCGCGCCCGCAGGCGGGTGCTCCGAATACCGTGATGGTCATGCACGATCTAGCCAAGCCTCGTGATACCTACCTGCTGGTGCGTGGGCAATACGACCAGCCTGACAAGTCCGAGAAACTGAAACCGGCCATTCCGCCTGTCCTCGGGCAATTGAAGGTAGAGTGGCCCCGTAACCGGCTGGGACTAGCAAAGTGGTTGATGGCCCCAAAACATCCACTCACTTCAAGGGTCACCATCAATCGCATATGGCAGCATTATTTCGGGATCGGGCTGGTAAAGACCAGCGAAAATTTCGGGCTTCAGGGGCAAATGCCGAGCCACCCCGGCCTGCTAGACTGGCTTGCCCTTGAGTTCGTCCGGAAGGGGTGGGATGTGAAGGAGATGCACCGGCTGATTGTTACCAGTGCCACTTACCGTCAGGCCTCGAACGGGACGGTTGATTTGCAGCGCATGGACCCGGAAAACCGCCTTTTGGGCCGCGGTCCGCGCAAGCGGCTTTCGCCTTATGTGATTCGTGACACGGCCCTTTTTACCAGTGATCTGATGGTGGAGAAGATCGGTGGTCCCTCGGTCAAGCCCTATATGCCGCCCGGAATCTGGAGCAGTATTTCCAATGCCCGTTACAAGCAGGATAAGGGAGAAAAGCTCTACCGTCGAAGCATGTATACCTACTGGAGGCGTACTTTGCCGCCGCCCACCATGATGACCTTCAATGCAGCTGCTCGCGAAGTCTGCATCGTGCGCAATGACAAGACCATTACTCCGATTCAGGCCCTGACAATGATGAACAATGTCACTTTTGTTGAGGCGGCCCGATTCCTGGCAGAACGTGTCCTCAAGATTGAGGGGCTGAGCAACGATGATCGCATCGAGATGGCGTTCCGCATGGTCATCAGCAGGGCTCCTGATCAGGGTGAAATGAGGCAGTTGCGTGAGGACTTGGAGTTCTACCGGCAGGATTTCAGCAAACGTCCTGCTGAAGCCCGCCAACTTCTGGCGGTCGGCGAAAAAAAGGCGGACGTAAACCTCTTGCCCGTGGAACTAGCTTCCTTCACCATGGTGGCAAATACCATCCTCAATCTGGATGAGGCCATGACACAGAACTGAAATGAACCTGGCCAGCGAATATTTAACACGGCAAACCCGCCGCGCTTTTCTCGGGAAGAGCGCCATGGGGATCGGCTCTGTCGCGCTGGGAACCCTGCTCAACTCCGGAGGGGAAGAGTCGATTGGTGGGGGGGCTCACCCGGGCCTGCCGCACTTCGCGCCGAAGGCCAAGCGGGTCATTTACCTTTTCCAGAGCGGAGGGCCCTCCCAGATGGACCTTTATGACTACAAGCCGCACCTTGCCGCGAAGTTCGGCGAGGAGGTTCCCGAGTCGATCTACCCGGCCGAGCGCAAGACCACCATGACCTCCGGGCAGAAATCCTTTCCGCTTGCTCCGAGCACCTTCAAGTTTGCCAGGCACGGCCAATCAGGCACCTGGTTGAGCGATGCCATGCCGTACCTTGCCGGAATGATGGATGAGGTGTGCGTGATCAAGAGCATGTATACCGAGGCGATCAACCATGACCCCGCTGCGATGCTTTTCCAGACAGGCTCGGTCATTCCCGGGCGCCCGAGCATGGGGTCCTGGGTCAGTTACGGGCTGGGCAGTGAGAATGCCGACCTGCCGGCCTTCGTGGCACTGACCTCAAACGGCACGGGCAAGGGAGGTCAGCCACTTTACGATCGTCTCTGGGGAGCAGGCTTTCTTCCGGGCCGCTTCCAGGGAGTAAAGTTCCGCGGTCAGGGCAACCCGATCCTTGACATCTATGACCCGGCAGGGGTCAGTCGCGCCCAGCGCCGGCGCATGCTCGATGCCCTTGGAAAAATCAACGGTGCGCAGGCAGGCCGTTTCAATGACCCGGCAATCGCGACCCGAATCGCCCAGTATGAGCTGGCCTTCCGCATGCAGATGAGCGTGCCCGACCTGATTGATTTCAGTAATGAGCCAAGGAGTGTTCTCGACCTTTACGGGCCGGAAGCAACCAAGGTCGGTAAGTATGCCTATAACTGCCTTTTGGCAAGGCGCCTGGCTGAGCGCGGGGTACGTTTCATTCAGCTCTATCACCGGGGATGGGATGCCCATGGCAATGCTCCGAAGCAGGTGGCGGCACAGTGCCGGGATACCGACCAGTCGACTGCCGCACTTCTGCGCGACCTCAAGCAGCGCGGTATGCTCGATGACACACTGGTGGTGTGGGGTGGTGAGTTTGGGCGGACTGTCTATTGCCAGGGCAAGCTCACCAAGCAGAGCTACGGCCGTGATCATCACCCGAACTGTTTTACTTACTGGGTAGCTGGCGGCGGGGTCCGTGGTGGCATGAGTTACGGGAAGACGGATGACTATAGTGTCAACGTGGTGGAAAACCCCGTCCATGTGCATGACCTGCAGGCAACCATCCTCAACCAGTTGGGCGTCCACCATGAGAGGCTGACTTACCGTTACCAGGGGCGGTATTTCCGCCTTACAGACGTGCATGGCCGGGTCGTGCACGACATCCTCGGCTGATCAATTTTGGGGAAAACACTGAGATTCACCAAATCGACGAATCCCACACACCGACATCACTGAGACATACGGAGAACATTGAGAGAATTGGGTCTCTCAGTGTTTTCTGAGAGATGAGTGTGATAGTTGTATTTTCCGGGAAAACGGAGAATTCGATGTTCGTTGGATTCGATTCCCAAAACACATCTCACTCTTTTCCTATTAATAGCGGGATTGAAAATCTACAATAAATCTAAGAACCAGGAGGTGTAACTGATGCGGGACTTATATTATCGTTTTGTGAATGATTCGTCAGCAATGATGCTAACCATCAAATCACGCAACTTATAAT
>CAWVVE010000269.1:0-4347 GCA_963933075.1 uncultured Verrucomicrobiaceae bacterium
ATTTAGTGGTGGCCGATTGAGGAAGATCGTAACAGGGCGCATGCATGAGGATGACTTTTCCCTGATAGAGGATCGGCTGATGCGCCCGGGCATGATGTCGGCCAAAAGGCGTCCAGGTATGCGTCCACAGTTTCTTGCCCCTGTAATCGAAACACTTAACTGTGCCGCCCACATTCGTAAACACCACGCGTTGACCATCGGCCACGGGAGAAGCAGCGGTGTTGTCATTAAAGAGGCTGGAGAGGTCTGTTCTGCGGCTGCCTGGTATTTCCCGACGCCAGAGCTCGTTCCCGGATTTGACATCAAAGCATAGCCCAAGCATCAAGGAGCCTGTTTGTGTATCCTGCTTGATGACTTCATGGGAAGTGACGAAGATTCGCTCACCGGATACAATAACCGCTCCTTGTCCTGTATTGGGCAAGGGGACGCGCCAGAGTATGTTCTGGTTGCGTGATACACTGAATGACTTGGGCGCCTCCCCAGCCACGCGATAATCATGATTCGGCCCTGCGGCCTGTGGCCAATCGGCAGATGAAACGCCGAGTATCGACAGCCACGAAAACAGAAAAACAGAAGATTTCTTCATGAAGCTGACTATTTGCCGCGGGCAGGGTTCTCGAACCAGATTACTCCCCACCCGCCGTTCTCATCAGTGGTGATGACGTCAAGATCACCATCACCATCGAGGTCGCCAAGCCAGGCATTGTCCATTTTTTTTCTTGTCTCAGCCCCGGGCATGGTAACCGGGGTTGCTGTCCAGTTCTTAGGCTCCATGGAATCCCCTGAATAGGTGGCGGTCCACAGGTCGCCGCCCTTGGGGATGACAAGGATTTCCTTTTTCTTTGGATCGCCGTCCAGATCGGTCACGGCCACCCCCTTCGGGAAGTTGCCGGCGGGCTGGTCGATAATGATCTCCTTGAAGGTGGGTTCCCCGATTTTGTTGGTGCGCAGCAGAACGATCAGTTTGCGGGCAAGTTTTCCCAGGCTGCCTCCGGTAATGACCACGTCTTCCACCTCGTCACCGTTAACGTCGCCCACGGTCATGAACATCGGCTCGTGATGCGGGTGCAACGTCTTGCGCTGCCAGAGTCCGGTCACCTTGTCTTTGCCCGGGTTCACATACCAGCATATTTCCTTGCCCCGGTCCGGGACCACCATGTCTATGTCACCGTCACCGTCCAGGTCGCGCATGATGCAGTTCATCGGCCAGCGGTTCTTGCCCATGACGTGTTTTTTCCAGTTCCGGGCCTCTTGTTTCCCTGTTTCTGGCTGCTGATACCATTCCTGTGCGCCGACAATCAGGTCATTGAGGCCATCCCCGTCGACGTCGGTCACGGTCGGCACCCGCCGCTCATGGTTGAAGAGTGTCATCTTCTTCCACGCCGAGGCATCCGCGATCTTTTTTCTGCCCGGGTTGAAGTAAACCCAGCCGCCGTTGGCGATGTAGTCCAGGTCGCCGTCGTTATCGAGGTCGCCGATACCCGAGTCCTCGCATTGGCCGTGCTTGAACTCGATGTAATTGTTCCATGGCCGTCGGGTTTCCTTGGGCCCCGGGTTAAAATAGAGCCGACTGTATTTTCCCTCCTCGTAGTTGACGAACAGGTCGGAGTCCCCATCGCCATCCCAGTCATGGACGTTAATGCCGTCCGGTCCGTGGTCTTTCGGGTCGGGATGCACGGTGTGGCAACGCCATCCGCTTGGGCCTGCTTTACCGCCATGGATTTTCCAGTTCGGTTCCTTGGCCTGCAGGTGGAACAAGCCGTCAGTGAGAACCAGTGCGGAAATCAGGATCAAAGGGTTCATCTTGGTCGGCAGGTTCACCGGTTTAAAAACATTGGTTCATGTATTCACCCCTGTTGCCGTGTTCGCTAGCAGTGCTGCACGGTGCAGTCTTAATGAATTGCGGTTACTTGAAGGAGAGTCGCAGGCTCTCAATGATGGGCTTTGATTTATTTTCCGTGGTATCGGAGATTTTCAGATCGGCGTGGAAAGCATAACCGGCAGGCAGTCCCGCGAGATCCATGGCGGCAGGGGTCCGCTTGACTTGCTTGGAGAAACCGGGGATGTAGTCGTAGGTTTCCTTGACTTCAGTCCACTCTGTCCACTGGTTGACCTTGCCGTCGTTGTCCGTGTCGACACCGACTCTGGCCTCAATTCTTTCCACCCATGGTCCGGGGCTGACGTAATCCTTGGATGTTTGGGTAACCAGGTAGAAGCGACCTTCGGCGAATCCGATATCAGGATCAGGATGCCCCTTGCCTATTTCATCACAGAAGGAGAAAGGCGAGTTGATACTGGAGGAAGTAAACCAGGCGATGCGGATTCCCTTGTTGGCCGGGTGGTAGTCGCAGAAGAGATAATACTGGCCGCCGATGGCAATGGAGGCCCAGTCGCCATAAGCATTTTGTTTGGGCTCATGAATCTCGTATTTCGCGACGTTGGTCTTGAATCTTTTCGGGTCTTCCCCTTTCCAGTGCGGGTGCAGGTATTCGGCAATCTTTCCGGTCGGCTTGGTGCGCTCGTCCACCGCCGGGGCGAGGATAGAGAACTTGTCGATGCCATTCTCGCTTACTGCATGGCCGGCTAAAGGGGAATCCCAGGAGTGCTTGCGGGCATTGATCGGGCTCCAGTCCTCGAAGATGATGTGGAATTTGCCCTGGATGTCCCGTATAACAGCGCAATCCGAACCATGTGAGGGGTCGTTCAGGGCGATGCCCATGTTCTTGCCCGGTTTGCCGTCGGTCAGGTCCTCGTCGATGAAAAGGTGAGGATCCTGGTCGTTGGGGAAGTCGTAGTAGATAAAGGTTTTACCGTCCACCTGCTCGGCTGTCGTCACCCAGCGGGCAAACCCGGGGGTGACGCACCCGTGGTGTATCCAGTGGACCATGTTCTTGCTTTGCCAGGCATGGTAGCCCCCCTGTCCCTTGACGAGTCCGCCGGGGGCGTTGAACTGGGTAGGGAGAGGGGTGGTTTTCAAGGCAACATCGAACCCGTCGAGTTTAGCATCCTGGGCCTCGAAGGCAGGTGCTCCGGCCGGTTTCTTGCCTTTCCCCCCGGGCATTGGCCCGTAGCGGCCGAACATCCAATAGTTACCCGGTCCCATGGACAGGAAAACGGGTGCGTCGCGCAGGTTTTTCGGACCGATCCGCGGTTTCGCTTCCCAGTTTTGCCAGAGTGCCGACTGCTGAACAGTCAGCGAAGCCGCTGAGCGTTTACGGTCAGATTTGTGGAGCTTGGCGGTGAAATTCCCGGTCTTTCCGGCGGCTGATGCCGTGCCGTTTTCAATGATGACATCCTTGGCTGTGGTGAGAGCCTTTTCCCATTGGACCTGGGTGTCGATGATCAATGATTCGCCGGCAAACAGTGCCTGTGTCAGCAGCACGGCAATCGGATAGGTGATGGAATATTTCATGAGTAGTGATGTTTGTGACCTTTATCCCACATGGAGATGTAGTAACGGCCGTCCCGATCGAGTTGTTCAACAGATTTTTCTCCCTGTAACCGGGACCAGGACCACCAGAGATTCATGAAGTAGAGCATCCACAACTCGACCAATCCTAAAAAGGTTAAAAAAAGCAAGACAGGTGGCAGTGCTCCATCAACGCCAAACATCATCTCAAGCCACAAGGCCCCGATGAAGGAGCACAGGGAAAATCCCAGCATGCCATACAGCCAAGCCTTGACCTTAACAGGTCTGAATGTCGAGATTGAGCAACGCAAGCACCCCCTTGATCCTCTAAACACCCCACTTGGACCATCAGGCTGGAGGAGATGCTTCCGAAGATGTGATTTGCATCGGAAACACCAATATTGCCCGGGGTTTGGCACTAACGGGTTTTTCCTTAGCGGTTTTTCTCCCGAGCTGCCGCAGTTCGCGGCATGGTGGTCGGGCACGGAGGAGGTCGCCCATCGCAACGCCTTGTAAACAGCGGTAGAGACAAGGATAATCAAGCCGATCACAAAGAGCATGGCGAGGGTAGTCATCATCTGAGGTAAACCTTATCGATTCTTTGCCTGCAGGGCAACCCCCTCCGCGTCCTGCGCATCATTTTCCGGTGAATTATTCCGGGAAGCCCTTGGTCGCCCTCATGCCGCAGCGTAAGGAGGTCATCGAATTCCTTACAGCTCAAGCGCGTCTTGTGCCTCAGCAAAGCGGCCGGCTGGGATTTCCATCCGCTGCATCATGGCCAGGTGGAGGCGAGACATGGAGGTGTTGTGCCTTGGCTTGAGGTAATGCCCGGTCTTGATCGTGCCGTTGCCCCCGCCTGCAAGGAGGACGAGCAAGTCCTCCTCCTCGTGTCCGTCGGCGATACTGGATCCATAGACGATTGCAAGAATTAATAAAAG
>CAWVVE010000270.1:0-4329 GCA_963933075.1 uncultured Verrucomicrobiaceae bacterium
TTTCTTGTCGGCAAGTCCTATGGCTTATTATTCATTGGAATGGCTTGCGCGTTTGCCGGCGTACAGATGTTAAGGTGGGGGCATTCCCGTTCGGTTTCGTGTCCTCTTTGTCACGGTAAGGTCATACATGGCAGCCAGTGTCATAAACATCGTGAAGCCAGTCGTCGTCGTCCTTTTGGCTACATAAGCAGTTTGTTTGTTGATGTAGCCCTTTTTGGTCGATTTAATTGCATGTATTGCGGTACGCCATTTCGTCTCAAGCGATAGTGTCATGTTGTGGTTGATAGTTGACTGAGGGGCTATTGTAGCCTAATCCCCCGTTGATGCCGGGCTTGCCTTGCTACCATTTCGCATACGTCTTTGAACGCTTCCCAACGTTTACTCAGACTTTTTGTGTCCGTGAGGTTAATGAACTGAGGCGCATGGGCCTTAGGCCTCTGGTATTTTCAATAAGGGACACGAGTGACGAGCCCCTAAAGGAGCAGTTTTCTCCGGAACTCAAGGAACTGGTTCATTTATTGCCCCCACGCAATGAATTGGTGGTGCTTGTTAATGAATGGAAAAAACAGGGACAGCTACCAAAGAAAGCAGTGCTGACATTACGGCATTGGGGGGAAAGAGGTGATAAGAATCGAGTTTACGAAGCGATTTATATCGGGATGAAGATGCGCGAGTACCGTGTTCGTCACGCGCATTCCCATTTTGCCGGGATGGGAGCCCGTTGTTGCTACTGGCTGAAAAACTTATTTGGATTGAGTTTTTCGTTTACGGGACACGCAAATGACATTTTTGAGCCGACGGATTTCCCCGTGAAACTTGAGGACCTTATGGGCGAGGCGGCGGCTGTAGTGACGGTTAGTGATTATACCGCAGCCTGGCTTGGGGAGAGATTTTCTCGGCAACGCCATAAAATAAAGCGCGTCTACAACGGGATTGACATGTTGTCCTTTCCCCGGAAAGAGATAATACAGGAGAACACTGATGAGCCCTTGGTTGTAAGTGTTGGAAGATTAATCGAGAAAAAGGGTTTTGATGATCTGGTAAGGTCAGTTGCGCGCCTGAAGGAAATCCACAAGTGGCCATTCAGGGTATTGATTATCGGTGATGGCCCCATGAAGATGGACTTGGAACAACTCATTGAGCAATCTGGATGCGGTGACCGGGTTCAATTGGCAGGATCCAGGAATCAGTCCGAGATCGCAGAAATTCTCGCAGGAGCAACGATTTTTGCATTGCCTTGTGTAACGGAGAAGGCGGGGGGTAAGGATAACTTGCCGACAGTAATCATGGAAGCAATGGCCAGTGGGGTACCTTGTGTTTCAACCCGTTTGGCAGGGGTTCCGGAGATGGTAATTGATGGCTCTACCGGGTTGCTTACCGAGGAACGCGACCCGGATGCTTTTGCCCATGCATTAGCAACCTTATTAGCAGACAATGAGTTGTGCCTCCAGATGGGTATAGCGGGGCACCAGCGGGCGGCAAAAATTTTCGCTAAAGAATCCACTGCCAGGGATTTGTTGACTTGCCTTGTCGCTAACGGCAATCTGCGATTTGATCCCGGGTTGGTCGTGAAATTCCCGGGAGTTTCACTCTGTTATATCGCGCAGTGGTTCCGGCGCATTGCGCGATGGTCAAGGGGAGGGGGCAAGAGTAAATTTTTCGGTGCCGAGGAGCCGTCCAAGATGATCAGCTAGATTGATGATGTCATCTCTGCTGTGCGTGGCAGAAAGACTGATCCTTAATCGTGCAGTTCCCCGTGCCACGGTTGGATAACGAATCGCAGCAACAATGATTCCGCTCTCCTGAAGATAGGCAGAAGCCTCAAGGGCAATTGTCTCTTCCCCAAGAATGAGGGGGATGATTGCGGCGGAGGGCAGATTGATTGAAAGTCTCTCGCATAGCAGGCTGGCATTGCCCAGCAGGATCTTGCGCAGCTGATCCCCCTCATTGCTCTCTATGATGTCAAGTCCGGCTAATGCGGCGGCTGCCTGCGCATGAGGTGGAGCAGTTGAGTAGATAAAGCTTCTCGCCTTATTCAAAATAAGATCTATCCATTTTGATGATGCTGCCACTACTCCGCCTGCAGATCCGACCGCTTTGCCGAAGGTGGCGATACGGAAGTCCACCGACCGGGATTCTCCGATATGGTGGGAGAGTCCTCGACCATCCGGACCCAATACGCCGAGTGCATGGGCTTCGTCCACTAAGAGCAGGACACCGAACCGGTTTTTAAGATTGATGATTTCTTGTAGCGGAGAGGTATCTCCATCCATGCTGAAGACGGACTCTGTGATAATGATCACCCGGGAATCATCCGGAGCTTTTCCGCGAATGGAAACCAGGAGTTTCTCAAGTTTTTCCAGGTTATTGTGAGGAAATATCCGGAGGGTTGCACCGCTGAGCCTCGCGCCGTCAATCAGACATGCGTGGCAGCGTTTATCCAGGATGACAGTATCACCTTTCTTCAGGAGGGCGGTCAAGGCGCCAACAGCAGCAGTATAGCCGTTAGCGAAGTATAATGCTGCCTCAGTGCCCAAGAAGGCAGCAGTCCGGGTCTCTATTTCCTGATGGAGGGAAGACCCTCCACGGAGTAGCCTTGAAGCCTTGGAGCCAACGCCGAATTTTTCTATTGCTTGGATTGCGGCTGATTTCAGTTCAGCTCTGTCCGCTAGTCCCAAATAGTCATTGGAGGAGAAATCCAGACAGCGATCCGGGGACAGTTTTGATTTTCCGGGATGTTGCTTGCTGCCTTGATGCAGTGTCCGGAGAAGATGCTGTTTTTGCAGCTGATTCAGTTCTGAATCGGGTTTTCGCATTGCTCCGGCAAAGGCGTGTCGTTTGCCGTGTTAGGCACTTGCTGCGGTATTCTCTATTTCGCCGCCCCCTGAATGCCCTAGTTCCTGTAGATCTTCCGGCAAATAGGCTTTAAAGCGTTTCTTGTCGATTGCTTTCATGTATGCCTCAAAAGGATTGATGACGCCGTCCTTGAGGTTGCCCCAGATGGCTTCATCCATGAATTGCATGCCTTCACTTTTACCCCCGATAATCACATCGTATAGTTTTTGGGTTGCCCCTTCACGGATAATTGCCGCAACCGCTGAGTTTGAAACCATGATCTCGTTCACCGCCACCCGGCCCGGTTTGTCGGCACGCTTGCAAAGCAGTTGAGCAACCACTCCCCGCAGAGAAGCGGCCAGCATTGTCCTGATCTGGCTTTGTTGATCGGCAGGAAAGACGTCGATTAAACGGTCTACGGTTTTCCGCGCATTGTTGGTGTGCAGGGTGCCAAACACAAGGAGTCCGGTTTCTGCTGCAGTCAGCGCCAGTGAGATCGTCTCAAGGTCGCGCATTTCCCCCACCAGAACAATGTCAGCATCTTCTCTGAGTGCAGCACGCAGTCCATCAGCGAAGGTGGGTGTCTGAATGGGGACCTCACGTTGTGTAATGATGGATTGTTTGTTGCCGTGGACGAATTCGATCGGTTCTTCAACAGTAACTATGTGCCTTGAGAAGTTAATGTTAATGTAGTCAATCAGTGCAGCAAGTGTGGTTGACTTTCCGGAACCGGTAGGTCCCGTGACAAGTACCAAGCCGCTGCGAATATGACCGAACTGTTTGACGACTTCCGGGATGCCGAGTTGTTCAAGTGAGGATATTTTTGTCGGGATAAGCCGGAATACACAAGCATAGCCATGGCTTTGCTTGAGATAATTGCATCGAAAGCGTGATTCCTCGTCCATTTCATAGGCAAAGTCCAGGTCACCGCTGGATTCGTATCTTTGCCAGACTTTCTCCGTGGTGATTTCGCGCATCATGGAGCCAAGCGCGTCGCCGCTCAGGACGGATTCGTTTTCAATGGCACTTATCGCTCCATGTATCCTGATCTTTGGAGGTTGGCCCTGACTGAGGTGCAGGTCCGACCCCCCGTTCTCAACGAGATACTTGAAGTAGCGGTCAATTTGGTGATCCATCGGGACTTTTGGAGATTACATCTCGAAGTGCTTCACCATGTTGCTCTTGTCAAAGCAACGGGACAAGGCTTCTTCCTGGCTGATGACTCCGTGGTTGTAGAGTTTTTTTAAGGAATCATCCATGGTTATCATTCCCACGGCTTTTCCGGTTTGCATGATTCCTGGCAACATGAAGGTCTTGCCTTCCCGGATACAGTTAGCGACTGCCGGAGTGTTCATCAACAGTTCAAGGGCAAGGGCCCTGCCGTTGCCATCCGCCCGCGGGACCAGCTGTTGGGAGATTACTCCCCGTAATGACTCGCTGACCATGATCCGTATCTGCTCACGCTGGTCATTTGGAAAGACGTCGAGAACACGG
>CAWVVE010000271.1:0-4328 GCA_963933075.1 uncultured Verrucomicrobiaceae bacterium
CTGAGAGTTCCTCCTGGGCATGGTTGGTAATGCCGATGGTGGCGACTCCATCCTTTATTGAAACCCATTCATGGGAAGTGGTGTATTTAAGGTCCTCCGGGATATTCATGGCGTGGTGGGGAAACTCATCTGGGGCGTCGATAAAAGGGTTTTTTAGCAACGCGAGCCGCAAAGCTCCTCCCTCTGATATCAATTTCAAGCGCGGTGTCAATCCTCGAGAGTGCCACGGGAAGATAAGCCATGCCAATCCCCCTGCCCAGGCTGGGGGACAGCCCGGCACTGCAGAAGTGGGCGACCGGCTCATCTTCTGAGAGCAGGGCATAGCCGGGGCGGGGCGGGGGCCCCTTTACGGTCATCTCTATGCCGGTTAATTTTTCCCTGACACCTTCCTGTTTTTCTTTCATGAGGACATCACGGCCGATAAACGGTCCCTTTTCGAGGTCGACAAAGAAACCCAGGCCGGCTGTCAGCGGGCTGCGCTCAGCAGACAGGTCGGTTCCGTTGAGTGGAAAGCCCATTTCCAGACGCAGTGAGTCGCGCGCTCCGAGCCCACATGGCATAGCTCCGGCCTGTAGTGCCTTATTGAACCATTGAGGGCCGTCCTCGACCGGGCAGATCAGCTCAAAGCCGGGTTCACCGGTGTAGCCGGTGCCGCACAGGTAGGTCATGCCGGACGTGCCGGGGAAGTCATCAAGGGTATTGCGCGCCGGCATTGCGCATCCGGTTTCCGCAAGTATGTCCCGGGCAACAGCTTCGGCATCCGGGCCCTGGATTGCAATGGCGGCAAATTCCCTGCTGCGATCCTCCAGCAGGATTCCCTCTTCAAGCTGCCCGCGAAGCCACTCCAGGTCTTCCTCAACCATTGAGGCATTGACGACCAGCAGGAATGACTCGGGACCGACCCGGTAGGCAATCAGGTCATCGATAATACCACCATTTTCGTTGAGCATGAAGGTGTAAAGGGAGGTTTTCCCGTCCATTGCCGGGATGTTTCCGGTAAGCATCTTATTGAGCCATCCAGCGGCGTTTTCTCCACTGAGGAAAACCTGACCCATGTGGGAGATGTCGAAGGCTCCGCAGCCGCTGCGCACTGCGCGGTGTTCCTCAAGGATGCCGGTATATTGCACAGGCATCTTCCAGCCGGCGAAATTCACAAGCCGGCCATCAAGACGAAGGTGCTCGTCATGGAGCGGGGAGTGTAGAAGGGTCGTGTTTGGCACGTCTTAGGTTAGGTTTAGGGAATGCCGTCAGAAAGTCAATGCCGGCCATTGGCAAGCGACTCCTTGCGGGAGTGCCTGATTCCGGTAAGATAATCATCGTTGAGGACCATGCAGCTGATTGACCGACTGGAGCGCAAAATAGGATGGATCGCGATTCCCGGGATCGTGCGCAACATCATGTGCATGCAGTTGCTGGTGTTTGCGCTGGGTATCCTGCAGATGCCTACGAATGTTGAGATAAAGGCTGGAGCATCACCGTTTCCTCCATTGGTGGAGGCATTGATGCTCAGTGGCGAAAAAATACTCAATGGGGAGGTTTGGCGCCTGGTGAGCTTTATTTTTCTGCCTCCTACCTTCAACGGGTTCATTATTATGCTCTTTGCTTTTATCTTCACAATGTTCCTGGGCAACATGCTGGAGAGCATCTGGGGTAGTTTTCGCCTTACGATTTATGTCCTGGGTGGCATTTTATGCATGGTAATCAGTGAGATCATATTCCCCACTCATATCCCGATCATTTACGAAGCAGATATAGGTTTTGGAGGGACCCTCATTTTAGGCGGCGGCGGTAACTTGTTTTTTATGTCGAGTCTGTTGTTTGCCTGTGCCGTCTATAATCCGCATTTCAAGGTGATGCTTTTTGGAATTATTCCGGTGAAGTTGCTTTGGCTGGCGTTTTTTGACGCGGGAATTATTCTCATCGAGATTTTCAGTCAGATTTCCATTATGAAATTCCAGTCAGGTATTGCAATGGTCGTGGCATTGGGAAATTTCCTGATCGTATTTGTTCCCGGTTTGAAGGCGGCGGTAAAGATGCGTGCCGAGGCTTCCGCGCGCAGGAGGAAATTTGAGGAGGCGCGTACTCCGGTGATGGAGGCGATGCACCTGTGCGCAAGTTGCGGAGCCACAGAAAGGGATGACGATGAACTGGTGTTCCGGGTTACTGATGATGGTGAGGAATACTGCGTGGATTGCAGGGAGAAGCAGAGGCGAACCAACAGCTAGGTGCTGAATTTCCTTAGCGCTTCCATCTTTTCCATTGCGCGCCCGTCATCAATCACCTCACGGGCAAGGTTGATCCCTTCCTCGATATCCCGGGCCAGTCCGCAAATGGTGAATGCCGCAGCCGCATTGAGGGCAACGATATTGCGCATGGGACCCCGTTCGCTGCCATCAAGGATTGCAGTGAGGATCTTGGCATTATCCGCGGGATCGCCGCCACGTAATGACTCAAGTCCGGCAAGCTCAAGCCCGAGATCGGTGGGGTCGAGATCAAAGGCCCTGGCTTCTTTTCCGTCCCACTCGGTAACAGCGGTGGACCCGGAGAGTGAGATTTCATCAATTCCTACTCCTGCCGGAGCACTGCCATGGACGGCCCATGCACGTTTCCGGCCGAGGTGTCCGAGGATATTGGCAAAGGGTGTGGTCAGGTTGCCGTCAAATACCCCGACCATCTGGTAGTCAGGGCATACCGGGTTAAGCAGCGGGCCGATCAGGTTGAAGATCGTGCGAACTCCTTCCCCGGCAAGTTGTTTGCGCACCGGGACCACGGCCTTGAAGGCGGGATGGTAAATTGGCGCGAAAAGAAAGCCTAGATTGTGTTGCATCACACATTCACGGAGCCTTGGAACAGGAAGGTTAATGGCAATTCCAAGGGCCTCCAGCACATCGGCTCCACCGCTCTTGGAGGTGATTCCCCGGTTGCCGTGCTTTACAACGCAGGCACCACCGCCGGCGATCACGAACACTGAGGTGGTGGAGATGTTGAACAGGTCAAGCTTGTCTCCCCCGGTGCCACAGACGTCGATGGTTGGACCGTTGCATTCAGTTGCGGTAAATCCTGGGTCAACGGCATGGAGGAGAAAGGCCTCGACGAAGGCTGCAATCTCGGCCGGCGTTTCCCCCTTGGTGGAGAGTGCCTTGAGTAATTGCACCTTGTCGGCGTTCTGCCCGTTTTCATCCAGCAGGAAGTCGGCACAGGAGGTAACCTGATCAGCGGATAGGTTGTTGCCGGATTGCAGTTGAGCCGTGAGTTGTAACATGGCTGGATATTTAACGGTATTAAGGGGTAATGGCAGTAAAAAAACGCTCGTTATCGCTCTGATTCTGCTATCTTGTCATTCTTGAAGAGAAATGAATTTTGATGCTCCAGAGCAGCTTTCCCTTGAGGGATCACTGATTCTTGCGGATCCCTCCCTTAAGGAGTCCGGGTTTGCAAGGAGCGTGCTGTTATTGACCAGTCACAAGCATGATGACGGGGCAACCGGGTTTATTCTCAATAAACCGATGGGCAAGAAGGTTTCCGACCTCATTGAAATTGATGCCATGCGTGAACTTGGCGACCTTCCTGTTTTTCTTGGTGGCCCGGTTAATCCTGACCAGCTCACTTTTGCCTCACTGAACTGGAAAGCCCAGGATGAGGAACTGGGATTTGACACCCATCTTTCATCGGATGAGGCCCTGCATCGCCTTCGTGAAGGTTTTCATGTGCGCGCCTTTGTCGGTTACTCGGGATGGTCTGAGGGACAACTGGAGTCGGAACTCCAGCAGCGTGCCTGGATTACCCGTAAACCGGTTCCGGTGGTGGCCAGCATTGATGTCAATGAGTGCCTGTGGGGAGAACTGCTGGCATCGATGGGGCCCTATTATCGCCTGCTGGCCTCGATGCCGGAGCATCCTGAGTTGAACTAGGCGGGTGTATTGGCGGCGAAGGGAATTTCCCCGTTGTTTGCTTTAGCAGGTAGTTTCCATGGGGCGCGTGATTCGCCGCCACAGAAAATCAAGCTCAGGGGCAATTTGAGCGAAAGTTTCCTCCTCGGAGTCGGTATGGGAAAGAACTTTCCGGGTGGCGGCAATCGAGGCGAGTGCACCTCGGTCGAGTTCCAGGACGTCGAGCCTTTTCCTGGCTTCCCCGTTAAGGCCATCCCTGATAAGGGGAGGGGATCCCTCCGGCGTGAAAGCTACCACTTTTGCGAGCGTTAGGGGGCTCTCTCCCGCCTGCTCAATCAGCGCTCTCCAGTAAGGGATGCGCTCGGCTGGTTCAAAGCCAAAAAGAATCTCGTGACCCGGCGATCTCCAGCAGGCCGCACTTGAACCGTCCACGACATA
>CAWVVE010000272.1:0-4321 GCA_963933075.1 uncultured Verrucomicrobiaceae bacterium
CCTTTACCTCGGTTGGGGCAATACTGGTGATTGCTATGTTAATTCTTCCTGCCGCGACTTCGTGCATGTTGAGTGACCGGTTATGGGCCATGATGCTCTTAAGTGTGCTGCATGCATTCATCAGTTCACTCGGCGGAGTGCACATAGCCGTGGCCCTGCAGGTACCGACGGCACCGGCTTCGGTGGTGGCTGGTGCGGGGCTTTTCGCAATTGTGTGGATTGTCAGTCCGCGACAGGGTTTAATCAGCCTTTGGCTGCGCAACCGGCGCGCCAGCCGGGGGCTGGAAGCCTAGCTTCCTAAAGACGGCTTGAGGTTGGATACAGATCCCCGGAAGCGGTAGGTTGGGGGGATTTTCCGTAATTTGCGAGAGCTTACAAAAATTCAACAATTTTGTAATGGCTAAAGCCGTTGCAGGTCATAATTTGCCTTATTATGGGAATGCTTGCCCTGCAAGACAATAGCGATTGACGAACCAAGCAGTTAGGTGTCAATCTTCACTCCCTGTTGTTACCCTTAAAGCTATGAGAATCCACCTCACCTCTTCCAATAAATCACGTTTTTTCACCCTTTTAAGCTGCCTTGGCATTGCCTGCGCGCAGTTGCCTGCCGTTTTCGCTGATGATGCTCAAGTAAGCAAGGCTTACGGGTTTGCCGCCAAGCTCTCACCGGATACAGAGGCCGTCTTTGCATTGCGTAATGTTGCCAAGGTTGCTGATGGGATTGGCAACAGCAATATTTGGGAGAGGGTGAGCGGGTTGATCATGGAAGCCAGCGGGCTGGACGTTAACGAGGCCTCAGAGCCATTTAATGAAGTGATGAACTTTGTCGGGGAGGACGCGTTTATTGCATTCGGCAAAGGTACTGAAGGGGAAGTCAGTCGATTGGTGGATTTCTACGGAGCTTACTACAGCATTTATCCCAAGTTTATGGAGTTAATGATCCAGCAGCAGTTTGGCGGGGACCTGGGTGAGATGGAGGCGGAAATGGCCCAGCTTATCGAGGAAACCCTTAATGCGGACGATGGTAAGGTATTGAAGTCCCTGCTAAAGGTGCAGCTACCGCCACTCATTATTGGTTGTCGTCCTCCTAAAGGGTCCGTTGAACAGCTGGTTGAACAGCTGGCCGCCTTCGAGGAAGACCTTCCTCCCACTGTCCTCACTTCCGAGTTTGATGTGTCCGGTGCCGGCAAGTTCCGTTCCTGGTCCATTACCGCGAAGGATGCCTTCGACGACGCGGCCCGCGAGGAGATGCGCGCGGAAATCGATAATGAAAAACTGGCCGATCAGATTGAGAGGATTATTGACAGCAAGAAGGTGGAATTCTCTTTTGGTCCCGTAGGAGACTACATGGTTTTGGCCATTGGCCCGGACCACAGTCACCTGAAATTCGCGGCGGATAGTGGCGAATCCCTGATCGCGCAGAAGGGCTTCAAATTTATGCATGATTATGCCGATAAGCAGCTTCTTGCCTATGGATACGCGAGCAAGGAGTTACTTGAGGCTTCAAACAGTCTTGGGGGTGATGCCCGTGGCTTCACGGAAATGATGACGGCTGCTCTTGGTCAGGCAGGAGAGCTCGGGTTCGATGCTTCCAAGATTACTCCGCTTGTCAAGAAGCTCGGCAACCAGCTTGTTGCCCTCACAAAGTTTAAGGCTGATACAAGTGCCGGTGTGATTTATGTCGAGGACGGGCTTAAGGGGGCATCCATTGGTGGCTACAGCACCCCCGGGCTTGATGGGAGAAAGGCGTTGAAGCTTGCCGGGGCAATACCTGATGATGCGCTCCTTGCAATCAATCTGGCGGCAACCCCCGAGCATAAGGCCAACACTATTGCTCTGGCCGAGACCTTGGCGCAGATTGTCTATCATGGTGCATTCAGTTTCGCCAAGAGCGATGAGGCTCCGGCTGAGATGGGTGAAATTCTCGGCATGGTTGACCAGGAGTTTGTCCCAAAAATGCTTAAGGGCTGGAGCATCATGAAGGAAAAGGTGTTCAAGGGACTCGGCAGCGAGGCCGGGCTTGTCATTGACCTGAAGGGAAGCATGCCGAAAATCCCGATTGATCACCCGGCGGTGGGCGTTGCCGTCAAGAAAGGCAAACTGCCCCGTATCGCGATGTTCAATAGTGTTAATGAGCGCAAGCTGCTGACCGAGGCATGGGGAGAGATGGTGCCGCTGTTAAACGACATTGCAAAGGGCATCCCCGGCCAGGAGCCGGGCCAGGAGTTTGAGATTCCTGACCCGTTGACCAGTGACGGGAAAAATATCAAGACCCATTTTTTCGGGTTACCATTCGTGAGCAATGATTTTTTGCCGTCATTGTCGCTGAGTGATGAATTGTTCTTCCTGAGCACCTCCAAGAACTACACGGAGGAATTGGCAGCAAAGATCGTTGCCGGTGATGGGCCAAAAGTCACCGGTGCCGTCATGCGCCTGCGCTTTAGTCCCCTGCATGCATACGCCGTAAAGTGGCTTGAGCTGGTAACTGCCAACTCCGGGGCATTTTTTGCAGGCAATGAGTTTGCGGAGGAGGATTTCAAGGAGAACTCAGCTCAGATACGCATGGCGCTGGACCTGCTCAAGGGTATCAAGGGCTTGAGTTTTCACCGTTATCAGGAAAAACGCTGGCGCAGTGACTGGCACCTCGAGCTTACCGATATCGAGGAGTAGTGATTGATTCGGAGGCCATGGATTTAAGTGGCAGTTGGAGTTGTGATCCTGCACTCGCGGTATACCGGAGAGTTTCAGGAAATTGCCTGTAGTTATGGCGGACATTGAGCTGGTGATTTTTGACCTCGACGGGACTCTGCTCGACACGATAGAGGACCTTGGGGATTCGGTGAATGAAGTCCTGAGGAGTCGACAACTGCCTGAGCATTCCTATGAGGATTACCGGGAATATATCGGTGATGGCATGGAGATGCTGATTCGCAGGTCGCTGCCCGGCGAACTTGCGTCGGATCCGGAGGTGTTTGCTGCAGTCCTCGGGGATTACCAGGCCGCCTATGGCAGGAACTGGAACAACAAGAGCAGCCCTTATGAAGGAATCCAGGAATGCCTGGAGAGTCTCAACCGGCAGGGGGTGAAACTTGCCGTCCTGTCCAATAAACCACACCATTTTACCGGGCTTTGCGTCTCGGAACTATTGCCCGGAATTCCCTTTGCCGAGGTTTGTGGGGACCGGGAGGGGATTCCCCGCAAGCCTGACCCCGGCGGGGCACTGGCCATTGCCGGGGGACTTGGGATTGACGCCGGCAGGACACTCTTTGCGGGGGACACCGATGTTGATATCATCACGGCGCTCGGGGCAGGGATGGTGCCGGTGGGTGTACTTTGGGGGTTTCGCGGTGAGGATGAGTTGAGGCAGGCGGGGGCCCGTCATCTGGTCGCCCATCCGGATGAGATTGTAAGCCTGGCCTGAATGCCCCGGCTTCAGCTCACATTATATACTGGTTACCGAGGGCGGTCGGGAAAACGCAGCGGCTGGAGCGCAGAGCATTGCCTGGTATCCGGGTGGTGCCGGAACTTCTTTCACCAGCAATGAGGCCGCGGCATCTATTTTGTCACACAGGAAGGAGCCTGGCTGTTCACGATTTTCAGGCAGGGAGGTCTCGATAGATGAAGGGTCGAGCGAGAATCCCCGCCCGGTGGCTTTCATGAAGGCTTCCTTGGCGGTCCAGAGCCGGAAGAACTCCCTGCGCTTTCTCCTGTTGTCCAGTTGCACAAGCATGTCCTGCTCCCGTGCAGTGAACACTTTTCCCGCCACCCCGTCGATATCCGTGTCGCGGGCGGTATATTCGATATCAATGCCAATCTCATGATCCAGGCAGAGGGCGAGGATCGCACAGCCCCTGGTGTGGGAGATGTTGAATTGCAGCCCGCCGGATTGACAGAGGAAGGGCTTGCCGTTTTCCCCGATTCGTAATTGCACCTCTATTGGACGAATATCTTGCCAGCACGCAATGATCCTGCGCAGCAGGGAGCGGCATTTGGCAAAGCGCAGGCGGTCGGCGTTATATTTGAAGCGCCGTGTGCGTTCCTGTTCATCCCCGGGTAACTCGGCGCAGCATGCCTGCCACCCTGTGCCGGTGGTGTCTAGTGGAATGATGACGATGAGGACCTGGTCGTCGTCTGGTGGTGGTGGTATTGACACAGTTTTCGTCCAGTTCGCCATCGATGATGGTCTATCTTCCCCTTGTGACCGGGAGGGATGCCTCATGGCGTATATCCTCAAGGGCGGGAAACTCACGACGCCATGAGCGGATACTGTCCATGTCGATGGCAACCGTGCTGACCCCGACCTTATCACCCGCGTCGGCGA
>CAWVVE010000273.1:0-4317 GCA_963933075.1 uncultured Verrucomicrobiaceae bacterium
AACTTAACAATAATAATCTTTACATAAACTACCAGCATGGCTGATCACGGAGCACATCTCGCCGAGTTGCCCATTGAAGGGGAAAGGGTGGAGGTATCCAAATTTTCAAAGATCATCCTCATTGCGGCAATGACCGGCGGCTGTGGGATTTTGGCCAGTCTCGGGATTTTCCTTTTTGGTGGCGAGTCCGGGGCAAGCAAGTCGTTTGCCTATTCCTGGCTTTTTGCCTGTTATTATTTCTTTACCATTGCCTCCGGAGGGTTGTTCTGGGTTCTGCTGCACCATGCATCCAATTCAGGCTGGGGAATTGCGGTGCGCAGGATCATGGAGCATCTCGCCAACATGCTGCCGTATGCATTTCTTCTATTCATTCCGATCCTCTTTCTGAAGACACCGAGGGAGGCGCTTTACGAGTGGATGCACCTCTTGAGCATAGGCAAGGCGGATTACCTGCTCCAAGAGAAGGCTCCATACCTCACGTTGGGCTTTTTCTTTATACGATTTTTCTTTTATGCCTTTGCCCTGTCCGGAATTGCCTATCTTCTTCGCAGGTGGTCGCTTAGTCAGGACAGGACAGGGGATATACGACCGACTTTCCTGGCTCGAAGGTTTAGTTGCGGGTTCATTCCGGTGTTTGCCGTTGCCGTTACATTTATCGCGGTGGACTTGTTAATGGGACTTGATTATGTCTGGTTTTCGACAATGTGGGGGGTTTATTTATTTGCCGGGTCCGCGTTGAGTTCGATGGCAGTGATCATCCTAACTGTCACCGCCCTGCGAAGTCGCGGTTATCTGGAAAATGTGGTTTCGATGCAGCATTACCATATAATGGGAAAGCTGATGTTCGCGTTCACGGTTTTCTGGGCATATATCTCCTTCAGTCAGTTTTTCCTCTACTGGTATGCAAAGATTACCGAGGAGACAAAATTCTACATTCTGCGCAATACTGAGGAATGGTATTTTGTAAGCCTGTTTCTTGTGTTCGGGCATTTTGTTGTCCCCTTTGTTTTCTTGTTGCGGCAGCAGGCCAAGAAAGATGTGAGACAGATTTGTGCGGCAGCGGTGTGGGTTCTTTTTGTGCACATGGTTGATATTTATTGGATAGTGATCCCGGAGCGTGGACCGTCTATCACCAATGGGGAATTGCTCACCATCCCGGGGGCAATATTCCTTGATGTCATTGCGTTTGTGAGCGTGGCTGGCTTGATGGTGTTTCTCTACCTGCGTTCAATGGGCAAATACAGCATCTACCCGACACGCGACCCCCGACTCCTTGAATCGATACGCCTGATCAACTGATCTTTGACGCTTATCTGTGCAGAACCTTTACCATTAACACTGAACTTTACCGTGGATACCAGCGTCGATAGCTCCCCGCTCAAGCGTTTTTTCGCTTTCTGGATGGGTCTGGCCACGTTCTGCGTCTTTGGCGGCCTGAGTTTCTGTGCCTACAAGGTCACAGGTGGCGATAATGACCGTGTCTATGAGGCTGCCTCTGCGCAGCGTAGTCAGTTGAGGGACGGAGCTGAAAAGGCCCAGGAGCAAAAGCTCAAGGCGACTCAAGTTGACTTGGCTGCATCGGTGGGCGTGCTGGGAGTGCAACGTGTTTCCAGGAAGCCTGTTCCCGGAACCAAGGCTTTTGAGGAGTGGATGAAGAAACAGGCAGCAGCGACCCCTGCAGCGCTTCCTGCCACCGGCGATCCGGAGGAACCGGCGGAAAAGCAGTCGGTCATCCAGTTGACTATTGAGGCTATTCCCGGAGGGGTTATGAAATTTAAACAGGCCGAGTTAACTCTCAAGGCGGGAAGTAGCGTTGAGTTGACCTTTTCCAATCCCGATGTGCTGCAGCACAATTTTCTCCTGCTTAAGCCCGGCACCAAGGAGAAGGTTGGTGCCCTGGCGGATGCCATGCTGACTGATCCCGAGGCCATGAAAAAACATTATGTTCCGGAGTCGACAGATATTCTTGCCAAGACAAAACTTGTCAACCCTTTCGGGAAAGAGGTAATTAAGTTCTCCGTTCCGGATGCGCCTGGTGATTATCCATATATTTGCACTTTTCCAGGGCATTGGCGCTTGATGTTTGGAACCCTTAAAGTGACCAAGTAAGCGACCATATCCAGATACTGTTTACCAACCGCGATGACTGACAATAAACATGCTGATGAAGACATCCTGCGACGTGTTGCGATTGACCGCTCCACGCGTCTGCCGGTTTTGTTCTTTTTCACCAGTGCGGCGGTCTGGTTGACGGTTGCTGTCATTCTCGGGTTTATTCAGTCTGTTAAGTTTTATGCGCCGGGCTTTCTTGATGCTCCCTGGCTTTTCTTTTTAAACTACGGGCGATCCAACCCCGCCTTCATGGGCGCCCTTGTCTACGGATGGGCGATCCAAGCGGGAATAGGTGTCGCGATATGGCTGATGGCCCGCCTGTGCCGGGCTGAGGTGAAAAACCCACTGACATTGGTCGTGGTGGGTCATTTCTGGAACCTTGGCGTGTTGATCGGTGTAGTCGGCATATTCGCAGGTTACGGGACGTCTATGGAATGGCTGGCTTTTCCCAAGGCCGTGTGGCCGATTCTGTTGGGTGCCTATTCTCTGATCGTGGTTTGGTTGATCACCATGTTCCTGCGTCGTGAACCCGGTGAGGTGTATATCTCGGTCTGGTATATCCTCGGTGCCTGCTTCTGGTTCCCTTGGGTTTACATTACCGCAAACGTCTTCATTCATGTCCTGCCCGGGGCCGCGGTGGCGAAGGCAGCGACCAATGCATGGTTTCTCAGTTCGATGATTTTCCTGGTATTGGCGCCTCTGGGGCTTGCCTCGGCATATTACTTTATCCCAAAGATTCTTGGCCGGCCGGTTTATTCGTCGCAGTTGGGCCGGATCGGATTTTGGGGACTGGCTATCCTGGGCGGCTGGACAGGGATCCAGAAATTAATGGGTGGTCCTTTACCGGCCTGGATGCCAGCGGTGTCAGGCGTTGCCGTGATCCTTATGTTGGTTCCAATCCTTGCTATTGCGATTAATCATCACATGACATTGAAGGGTAACCACAACCTTATTGAGACCAGTCCAACGATGCGTTTCACGGCAGTCGGAACCTTGGCATTTACTGTTTTCTGCCTTCTCTCTGCCCTGTGCGCGTTTTTCTCGTTTGGTAAGTTTACCCAGATCAGCCAAACCACCACGGCATTCCAGTTGCTGGCAGTTTACGGTTTCTTTTCATTGACCATTTTTGGAGCGATCTATTTCATTGTGCCTCGACTTGTTGGGCGTGAGTGGGTAAGTGGTTCGCGTATTCAAATGCATTTCTGGTTTTCCACCTACGGGATTGTTGCCCTCGTGGGGCTCCACTTTATCGGTGGCATTTGGCAAGCGTCCGCCTATGCACAGTTTGATGCCCCGCTTGAGAATGCCGTTAGTGCCGGCCGTCCCTACGCGATCGGCGTGTCTGTTGCATGGTTGTCGATTGTAATCTCAAATCTAATATTCCTTCATCACCTTGGCCTTATGGTGCTGCGATGTGGGCGGCGCGATGAGAATCCTGCGCTTCTTGGTCACCAACGTCACGTCGCCTGAACGAGTCTTTGCCGATGTCATCTTTTCGTAAATTTGTTCTAGCCCTTGCCGCGACCTTCTTTGCCCCGTGGTTGTGCCTTATCGTGATTCCGCATGCCAAAATGAAGGCGCAGGACATTGCAACCTGGGAGGATAAGGAACTGGGAACGAAATCGAGTTATCCTGCAGGCACCCCAAATATTTTCAGGCAAGGGCAGGCTGTGTATGCCCGGGAGGGATGTGCATCCTGCCACACGCAGATGATTCGCCCGACATATTTCGGGTTTGAGTCCTGGCGCCCGGATTTCGGTAAGGAGGGCACCCGCGCGAAACCGGTGCGAATCCGTGAGACCCGGCCAGGAGACTTTTTGGGGGAACGTTTTGCCTACCTTGGCGTACAACGGGTGGGACCGGACCTTAGTAATGTCGGGTATCGGCACGATGAGGCATGGCATCATACGCACCTTTATAGTCCGCAGTCCAAGCGTGAGTTTTCCGTGATGCCTTCCTTCAGGCATCTTTACCTCAAGCGCAAGGTGCGCGGGCAACGTTCCGATGATGCCTTGATGCTTAGCGGTAAACTTGATCCCGGGAAAGGGTTTGAGGTTGTGCCTACTGAGGCTGCCCGTGCTTTGGTTGGCTATCTCATGACCCTGAAAAAGGATCAGCCTTTACCCCCATGGCTCCTTGAAGAGGGAACTGGTGCAGGTGCAGGTGCAGGTGCAGGTGCAGGTGCAGGTGCAGGTGCAGGTGCAG
>CAWVVE010000274.1:0-4287 GCA_963933075.1 uncultured Verrucomicrobiaceae bacterium
ATCAGGAATACGATGAAGGTAATTCCCAGCAACGTTGGTGGGATGAGCAGGAATCGCCTGATGAAATAGTCGCGCATCCGTATAGCAGGTGGAAACCATCCTAGGGATGCCTCCAAGGCGTTCAACCTATTTATTTTTTGTGGATATCTTTTCCGCAGAATGAAGAAATACGCGTGACCTGCCGTCCAACCCGGTTCAAAGTCCCGACAATGCGTATCATTAATGTCCTTTGCCTGCTGGCAGCCGCCCTGCTGGCAGGAGCGTGCAAAAAGGGCGAGACCGCTGTCGATCGTGCCACCGGCAACGGCATCCTGATCATGGGCAATACCTCCGAGCCAAAGGGCCTGGATCCGCATATTGTCAGCGGGGTGCTTGAGAGCAACATCATCAGCGCACTTTTCGAGGGACTGGTGGTCGCCCATCCCTCAAAGGACGGTGTTGCGCTTCCGGGAATGGCTGAGAAATGGTATCCAACCGACCCGCAAAAACCCGATGAATGGATCTTCGAGCTGCGTAAGGATGCCACATGGTCAGACGGCAAACCGCTCACGGCCGCGGATTTTCTGTTTGCCTTCCGCCGCATCCTGACCCCGGCACTGGCCTCGGACTATTCCTTCATGCTCTACTACATCAGGGACGCCGAGCCCTATCACAAGTCCCAGCGCTCCTATCTGAACTGCCGCAATGACCCGTCTTTCCCGGTCGAGTGGGACACGCTGAAAAAAGTCGACTTCGGGCCTAATGAAAATGGGAAAACCGAATTCAACCGGAAAGGGATCGACCACCTCGCTGCACAACAGATCGAGGAACTGAAATCAAATCCAGAGCTTTTCCAATGGCCGCAGGATGTCAGCCGGGATGTGCGCGAAATACTGATTAAAAAGAACCTGGAATTTGCAGCAAGCAAAAAGAACCTGTGGGAGTTGATTGATTTCGGCGCTACGGCACCCGATCCCCACACCCTGAGGGTGAAGCTGAACTCCCCCATCGCCTTCCTGCCGGAAATCACCAAGCACTACACCTGGTTCCCGGTACCCAAACACAGCATCCTTGAGCACGGCAGGATCGGGGATCGCTTTACCGCGTGGACCAAGCCCGAGAACATCGTCAGCAATGGCACCTTCATCCTCACCTCCTGGCAATTCAATGACCACATCCAGGTTGAACGCAACCCTCTCTACTGGGATAAGTTCAATGTCGGCATCAACGGCATCCGCTTCCTGCCGATCTCAAACCTCTACACCGAGGACCGGATGTATTTTGACGGGCAAATGCACATCACCTACACGCTCGCGCCTGAGTTGATTGAATACGCCCGTGAGCGTTATCCCAACCAGGTCCGCAACGAGCTCTACCTCGGCACCTATTTTATCCGCACCAATGTCACCAGGGAGCCCTTTACCGACCCACGTGTGCGTATGGCCTTCTCCAAGGCAATCGACCAGCAGTCCATGATTACCAACGTGCTGAAAGGTGGCCAGAAACCGGCCGGGGGACTGGTTCCGCCCTTCGGCGAATACCGGCCCGCCAAGACCATCGGCTTTGACCCGGAGGGAGCCCGCAAGTTACTCGCCGAGGCCGGCTATCCCGGTGGCGAGGGGATCCCCGAGATTGAATTCCTCACCACCGACAAGGAAACCTCCAAGGCAAATGCCGAGGCACTGCAGGCGATGTGGAAGGACAACCTCGGGGTAAGTATCAGGATTAAGCAAATGGAATGGACCTCCTACATCACCACCATGTTCGAGAAGGATTACGGCCTGGCGGCCGGTGGCTGGATCGGCGACTACATGGATCCGCTGACGTTCCTGGACATGTGGATGAAGGACGGCGGTAACAACCGCACCGGCTGGCACAATGAGCAGTTTGAGGTCCTCCTTAAAAAAGCCGGCAACACCGGCGACCCGCAGGCACGCTACCGGGTACTGGAGGAAGCCGAGGCACTATTCCTCTCCGAGACACCGATCCTTCCCCTCTACTGGTATACGCGCAACTATCTCATCCACCCTGATGTCAAGGGCTGGGATCCGCTGATCCTGGACAACCATCCCTACAAGTTCCTCCGGCTTGAACGAAACCCGAATCTCTCGCCACCGGCGACCTCACGTTGATGCTCCGCTTTATCGCCAGCCGACTCCTGCAGGGCCTGTTTGTCCTCTTCGCCCTTTACACGATCACGTTCTTCCTCGCCAAGGCCATGCCGGGCGAACCCTTCACCACGGAAAAAAACCTCTCCGCGGAATCCAAGGCATACCAGCGTGCCCTTTACGGGCTGGATAAACCGCTTCTCCACCAGTATTTTATCTACCCGAAGAACATCATTACCCGGGGCTCATTGGCGGTTTCCACCAGCAAGGGGCGCCCGGTCAAGGACATCATCTCCCAGTCCTTCAAGGTATCGGTGATCCTCGGGTTGAGCGCCCTTGGCATCGCCATATCTATCGGTGTACCGATTGGCGTGATCTCCGCAGTACGCAGGAACAGCTGGGTGGACTGGGGCACCATGGCGGTTGCCATGATCGGCATCTGTGTGCCGGCATTCACCATCGGCCCCCTGTTGCAGATCTTCATTGCCGCGAAACTCTCCGCCATCAAGGTCGCCGGTTGGGGCGACCCACAGGATATCCTGCTGCCGGCCATTACACTTGGACTCTCGACCGCGGCCTACCTTGCCCGCCTGACCCGCGGCGGAATGCTCGAGATTCTCTCCCAGGACTACATCCGCACCGCACATGCCAAGGGAATCCCACCCAGCAAGGTGATCACGCGCCACGCGCTGCGGGGAGGAATCCTACCGTCCGTCGCCTTCATCGGACCGGCCTTTGCCGCCCTCATCAGCGGCTCATTCATCGTCGAGACCATCTTCCAGGTGCCGGGCATGGGACAGCACTTTGTCAATGCCGTCATCGCCCGTGATGAGTTCCTGCTCTTGGGGGTAGCCCTGTTCTTCGGCTTCCTGATCGTCATCATGAACCTCGCCGCCGACATCCTCACCGGCATCCTTGACCCGCGCGTGCGCATAGCCGGTAATGCCGCCAAATAAATGATGGCTACCCGAACTCAAGACGCTGCAAGCGAAGAAATAGAGCGCGGTTCCTCACTGTGGCGCGATGCCTGGCTGCGCATGGGCAAGAACAAGATCGCCATTGTCAGCCTGGTTGTCTTCATCATCACCTGCCTGTTGTGCTTCGGGTTTGCATGGTTCTGCAAGGATCCAATCCAGCAGGATTTGACCAACAAGTTCGCCTCCCCCTCCGGTGAACACTGGCTAGGAACTGACGCCATGGGACGGGACCTGTTTTCCCGCATCCTCTACGGCGGACAAATATCCATCCTCGTCGGCCTGGTCGCGACCTTCGTCGCCGTGACCATTGGTGTCACCTACGGCGCCATCTCCGGCTTCTACGGCGGACGGGTCGATACCATCATGATGCGCATCGTCGACACCCTGCTCTCCATTCCCTTCCTCATGGTGGTGATCGTCCTGCAGGCTGTCCTCTCTGAGTGGTCGGGCACCACCTCGAAATGGATCGTTGAGCACTGGGGATGGAACAAGGATTTCACCAACAGGGCAACCAATGTCCTGCCGCTCTTCTTTGCCCTCGGCCTGTTCGGCTGGCTGACACTGGCACGCATCGTGCGTGCCCAGGTATTAAGCCTGAAGGAGCGGGAATTTGTCGAGGCGGCAACTTCACTCGGCCTTTCCAATTTGCGTATCCTCTTCCGCCACATTATTCCCAACACCCTCGGCCCGACCGTCGTCTATGCCACCCTCACCGTGCCCGGGTTTATCATGTATGAAGCCACCCTTTCCTACCTGGGTCTCGGCGTGGAATCGCCAAACAGCTCCTGGGGAATCCTCATCAAGGAGGGAGCTAATTACCTCGAAACCAACCCACAATTGCTGATCCTTCCCGGCATCTTCTTCTCACTGACACTCTTCGCCCTGAATTTCCTCGGGGACGGGTTACGTGATGCCCTTGATGTGCGTGCCTCCAAGGACTAGCTAAAGACTCTCCTGATTAATTCACATGCCACTACTCGAAGTCACCGACCTGAAGACCCACTTCCACACCCGCAATGGCATTGTGCGGGCTGTTGACGGGGTCTCCTTCTCCCTGGAGAAGGGGCAGACAGTGGGAATTGTCGGCGAGTCCGGTTCAGGAAAGTCAGTGACCTGCTACTCGCTGCTGGGCCTGATCCCGATGCCACCGGGAAAAATTGAGAGTGGTAGCGCCATCTTTGGTTTCACCGACCTGCTCAACTGCGGGGAAAAGAAACTGTGCC
>CAWVVE010000275.1:0-4285 GCA_963933075.1 uncultured Verrucomicrobiaceae bacterium
GGCGGTTTGTGAACTTTTCCTGGAAAAATTCTCCGCGCGATTCAGGCGCAGCGGTGGTGCCCGTAACCTCCATCATGCACGCCGTGGCGGACTGGTGGAGCATGTCGCCCAAATGATGCGCTGCTCTAAAGCCATATGCAGCGTCTACGGGGACCTCAATCAGGATTTGATAATCGCCGGCGTATTATTCCATGACTGCGGCAAGATGTGGGAAAACAGTTACCCGGAAAAAGGATTCAAGATGCCCTATGACTTCAGCGCTGAACTCATGGGCCATATTTCATTCGGTGTCGAACTTGCCAAGTCCCTCTGGAAGGAAGCTGAGGGCAAAGCGACGGGCGACTGGAAAATCCTGGATCCTCCCAGTGACAAGGCACGGCTGCACCTCATCCACCTTATTCTCTCCCACCACGGCACCCATGAATTCGGCTCACCCGTGTTGCCGAAAACGCCGGAGGCCATGGCACTGCACCATGTTGACAACATTGATGCCAAGTTGGAAATGTTTGCAACGGGATATCTCGAGCAGGAAATCCTCTCGCCCGGGGTGCAGAAAAAAGTCTGGGCACTGCAGGCAAATATCGTGCAGCCTCTCGGGCATTCCAACCCGGATGACAGCGGACAGGAATGAAACTGATCCTGTGCAAGAAACGGCACATCTGGCTACCCACCTGGCCCGCCCTGCTGGCGGGTCTCTGTGCCCTGCTGGTCATGGCAGGCTTTCTGTTTTTTTCTTCCCATGACTTCCTGGCTGTGACCCAGCGCGCGCCAGGCGCAAAAATGCTTGTTGTGGAATCATGGATGGCTGACAACTCAATGCGTGAAGTCGCGCAAATGATGAACGCCAGCGATTCCCCCTACGAATCCCTCTGGTTAACCGGCCCGGTACTCGACCGCGGATTTTATCTCGCCCAAGATTACAGAACCTACAGCGAAATGAGTGCCGCAACACTGCAGGCACTCGGTGTTCCCGCAGCAAAGATCAATATTGTCCCGGCAGCACAGAGCCAGCGCAACCGCACTTTCGCCGCCGCCCGGCAACTGAAGGACGCTTTCGATGAAAGAAACATTCACCCCGACCGGTTCGACCTCGCAACCCTTGGTGTCCATGCCCGGCGCAGCCGTGATGTCATGGGCAAGGTCTTCGGAAAAGAGTCGGAAATCGGGATTATCGCCCTGCCTTCTTCAGCTTATGACCCCGGGCAATGGGCCTCATCAAGTGCCGGTATGAAAATCACCCTGATTGAACTGCTTGCCTACCTCTATGAGAAACTTGGTAACGGCGGTCGTTAAACTGGCGCTCAAAAGAGCAGGTTCACAGGGTGTATATACTTGCTTTTCAGGTGGCCTTGAAGCATCTGCTCTAAAGCATTTACCTAAATGCCGCTTAAGCCGTTATCATGCCAACTGCAATTTCCAATACGCCAGGATTAATGAACCCCTTATCCCCGACAAGGATCGGCATGGTAATTCACGCAAGCCTGCTTCTGATACTGGCCTGTGAAGTTCCCCTGTCATCGGCAAAACCACTGCCAGGCACTACTCCCCTCAACTGGGAGGGTGACATCGCCTCACGCCTGATTGATAGCGCGGATTCCTTTCTACTGGCAAAAATTAAAGAGGCCACCGAAACACGCAGGAAAAAAACAGAAGTCCCCCGACGAGAAGTGCTGAAAGCGCTGATTGGTTACCGCGATGATGTCCGGGTGAAAAAGCCCAGGATCTGGAAGGGCGAAATCATTAACCGCAGTGAGCACTACACCATTCGGCCATTCCGCGTGGCCGCCTTCGGGAATGTCGCGGTGGAAGGTTTGCTATTAGAGCCCCCGGAAACAAGGGCAACCACCATCTACCTTCCCGACCCGGACAGTTATGCCACCACCACCCGGCCACAAATCCTTGCTGCCCACGGCCACCGGGTATTCATTCCCGTTTTGATCGACCGGGCAACACGACACCGCAAGATCACCAACCGTGAATTTCTCTATCGTGTTGGCTTTGAGCTTGGGTGGCACCTGATTGCCTGCGAGGTGCAGAAAGTTTCCGCAATCATAGATGCCTGCGGCGGGGCAGATGCAAAGGTTGCCGTCTGCGGCGACGGTGAAGGCGGACTGATCGCGCTCTACTCCGCGGCAATCGATGAACGTGTCAGCCGGACCTGGGTAATCGGTCACTTCGGCCCGAGAGAACGGGTCTGGAGTGAACCCGCATACCGCAATATATTCGGCCTGTTAAACCACTTCGGTGATGCCGAAATTGCCCGGCTGGTGGCTCCACGCCCCCTGATCATCGACCCGGCTCCCGCGCCTGAAGTTGCGGTGCCGCCGGGCACAGGGGGAAAACCCGGAAGTATACGCGCCTTCACAAAGGAACAGGTCAGTGCCGAGGCCGCCCTGGCCGGACTCAAGCTTGGCGACATTAATGACTTCGCGCAGGAAAAAATCGGTCCACGGGGTGGCAAGCCACTTCCCACCGGAGAACTTGCCGGCATGCGCAAGCGGGCCTTTGAGGAGATTGATCGCCACAACCAGGGCCTGCTCGCTGCAAGCCCAGCGGCACGACGACAATATTTCTCCGAGCTCGACACTTCTACCGTTGAGAAGTTTCAAGCAACCATTGAACCTTACCGATACCGCTTCGCCAAGGACGTGATAGGCCGGTTCGATGACAAGATCATTGCCGCTAACCCCCGCAGCCGGCTGGTCCAGGAAACTGAAAACCTGCGATACTACGAAGTGGTACTGGATGTTTTCAGCGGCGAGTCCGGCCTCTTTACCTACGGAATCCTTGTTGTTCCCAAGGACATCAAGGCCGGAGAAAGAAGGCCGGTGGTGGTTTGCCAGCACGGGCTCGAGGGACGGCCACAATCCACCATCGGGCAAAAGGACCACCATTACTACAAGGCCTTCACGACCACTCTCGCCCAGCGCGGTTTTGTCACTTTCGCGCCACAAAACCTCTATATCTTTGGCGACCGGTTTCGCACCCTGCAATTCAAGGCAAATGCCATCGGTAGGACATTATTCTCCCTGATGGTGCCGCAACACCAACAGTTGACCGACTGGCTCGCTTCACTTGACTTTGTCGATCCAGAGCGCATCGGCTTCTACGGCCTTTCATATGGCGGCAAGTCCGCGATGCGTATTGTGCCTCTCGTCTCAAATTATTGCCTGTCAATATGCTCGGCGGATTTCAATGAGTGGGTATGGAAAAACGCCTCAACACGCTCCAACTACAGCTATGTCTGGACCGGTGAGTATGAAATATTTGAATGGGACCTGGGGAGCACTTTCAATTACGCCGAGATGGCGGCACTCATTGCCCCGCGACCTTTCATGGTCGAGCGGGGCCACTTTGACGGCGTAGCTCCGGATGAAACGGTGGCTCACGAATACGCCAAGGTCCGACACCTTTACTCAGCAAAGCTGGGTATCGGCGGGCGCGCCGAGATCGAATGGTTTGTCGGTCCGCACACTATTAATTCACGTGGCACCTTTGATTTCCTTCACAGGCACCTGAACTGGCCGGCTAAATAACGGCAAGCGGTATTACTCTACAAACAATGCCTTCCGGCAACGGCGTGCATGCTTATCCCCCGGTAAGTTAACCTTTGCCACCGACTCCTGATCAATCATCGAGCGAACCCGCTCCACCACCTCAAATCCCACATCCGCAACCCCGCGCTCACGCAACCAGGCAAGGATAACGCGCCTCTGCAATGCAATTCCTAGGACCCGCAGTTTCGGAACCGACAACTGCCCGTTAACCCGGCCGGCAACATCGGAACCGGCAACCAATGCATCAAGAAAGTCCGACTCACCGGCTGCCAATTCCGCAACACGCGCCACGGCCCTGGTAACATCACGGCGAAAGGTTTCCTTAAGGCAGGGCATCAGATTAGCGCGAATGCGATTGCGCAGGAAAAGCGTGCTGGCGTTGCTCTCATCCTCCCGAAAACGCAATCCCTGCTCATCGAGATAAGTATTTAGAATACTTCGCCAAACTCCCAGAAACGGGCGCAGAAGTTCAAGCCGGCCGCCTTTTATCCTGACCTCTGAGCTCGCACGCATTCCTCCCAGATTGCCCGTGCCGCGAAAAAGATTCATCAATACTGTCTCCACCTGATCATCGGCATGATGTCCCAACACCACCCTGCGACAGCGGGCATTCCGGCCAACCCGATTAAAAAACTCATGCCTTGCCTGCCTGCCGGCCTCCTCAAGGGAAAGCCCGCGCTCATCTGCAATGCCCCTCACCGGTGTCTTCTCCGTCTCGAAGGCGAGGT
>CAWVVE010000276.1:0-4248 GCA_963933075.1 uncultured Verrucomicrobiaceae bacterium
TCCGTCAGGGCTTACCGGCACTTTAAGAACTCGGTTACTGAAGTGCCGGTTGGCAGGTGCCTCCACGGAGGGATGTTCAATTGAGGATATTACACAGTATTTTGACGGGTTGGCATGGGCAAAGTGCGCGATGGTGGCGTTATTGGCTTCAGTTGCTCCTGAAGTGAAGATAATCCCTGAATCTTCGTGGTCATCCACTCCCAGTAATTGCGCGAGGTTTTCTCGCTCGTCTTCAAGGCGCCGGGCTGCCGCGCCGGCTTCCGGGTAGAGGCTGCTGGGATTGTGCCAAAATTTCTCTGCCGTTTCAAGCCATGTCTTCCGGGCTCCAACCGAGAGTGGGGTTGTGGCATTGTGGTCAAAATAAAAGCTCATCCCCTCACGCAATTAATCTCATCTTGTATTTTCTTCACAACTCTGCCTTGTTTCCCGGCATTAGTCACGCGTTATGGAGTATCGTCGATTCAAGCACGCTCGTTTTTCGGCTCGGTTTCCTGAAAATTTCAGGTATTCCCGATCGCATTACTGGATGTCTGATGCCGGGGGCGAACCAAATTTGTGGAGGGTGGGATTCACCAAGTTTGCCACACGCATGCTCGGGGAACTGGTCGAGGCCCAATGGAAGTCGGCAGGGGGTGACATGATTGAACCGGGGCAGGAGATCGGATGCGTTGAGGGATTTAAGGCCGCAAGCGATGTGTTCAGCGTCATGAAAGGCGAATTTATTGGGGGCAACCCGATCCTTGAAGTGGATGCTTGCATTGTACGTTCATCGCCATATATGGAGGGCTGGCTGTATGAGGTGAAAGGTGATCCGGAGGAAGGCAGTCTTGATATTGACGGCTATATTGCTCTTCTTCAGGCGACTATCAGCAAGATGCAGGAGAGTGGAAATTACGATTAGGATGGAGATGAATACAACCGATCTGAATCATGTTGCCCTCCATGTTTCCAATCTCGAGATGAGCATGGAATTTTATGGGAAGAAGCTTGGACTTGAGGAGATAGCCCGGCCTGATTTTGATTTTCCAGGTGCATGGTACCGGTTGGGGGAACTTCAGGAATTACACCTGATTGCGGGGCGGACCGGCGCGGTGAGTTCCTCAACACGGGGCAGTCATTTCGCGCTTGGGGTTCCGGATATGGATGAGGCGGAATCTTTCCTTGCCGAGAGGGGTATTGATAACACTTCGCGTCAGATCCGGCCGGATGGCGCATTCCAGATTTATATTGAAGACCCGGACGGTTACTGGATTGAATTTTGCCAGCATCCTGCCTAGTGCGCTTTGAGCTTGTAAGGGGGGCTGCGCTCGGCGAATATGAATATTATGAACCACAAGTGCTTGCTGCCGTTGTTGCTTGCTTCCGCAGTCCTTTTGGGTGTTGCGGGGCTTGGTATTTCCAAATCCAGTGATGCCAAGATTCGCGTGCTCATCATTGATGGGCAGAATAACCACAACTGGAAGGATACGACGCCTTTCCTGAAGGAACAGCTTGAAAAGAGCGGCAAGTTTGAGGTGAGTGTTGCGACAACCCCGCCGAGGGGAGGCAATGCTCAGGCATGGGAGGGTTTCAAGCCCGATTTTACGGCCTGCGACGTCGTTTTGAGTAATTACAATGGGCCGCCATGGCAGCCTGCCGTTGTGCGTGAGTCATTTGAGAAGTTTCTCACTGAAGGTGGCGGGTTGGTGAATGTGCATGCTGCAAACAATGCCCACAAGGGGTGGGAAGGATTTGAGAATGCCACTGGACTGCTATGGCGAGGAAATAAGGATGGCGCACGGGTCTATCTTGATGAGGTGGGTAAAGTTATGCGCATGGAGGTTGGTTCCGGTCCGGGCGCCGGTCATGGTCCCCAGCATGAGTATGTGGTTAAGGTTCGTCAAACTGAGCATCCTATCACAAAGGGGATACCTGTTGAATGGTTACATACCAGGGATGAGCTTTATCACGGTCAGCGTGGCCCGGGGAAGGACATGAGGATTCTGGCAACCGCTTTTTCTGCGAAGGAAAAACGGGGCACCGGTGTTCATGAGCCGATGCTGTGGTGGATTCCTGTTGGCAAGGGAAAGGCCGTGACTAATGTCCTTGGTCACGTGGGTAACCTGCAGAAAGATCCTGCGATGAAATGTGTTGGTTTCCTGACCCTTGTTGCGCGTTCATGCGAGTGGGTGGCAACCGGTAAAGTAACCATCCCTGTGCCTGATAATTTCCCGACTGCTGATAAGACCAGTCAGGTTGACTAGGCAATATCTGGGATTGCCTTTCAGGAAGGATGGCGCTTGGCGGGCGGGAAGCCTATAGTTTGGCGCTGAGTAGTTCGCTGACAAGAGACGGGCCACGGTAAATGAGGCCGGTATAGATCTGCACGAGCTTGGCGCCGGCATCAATCTTTGCCCTTGCCTCCTGTGCGCTGTCTATGCCTCCAGCGCCTATGATGGGGATGGCCTTATCCATGGCCTTGTAAAGCGCTGCAATTACTTCCGTGCTTTGCTTTGCCAGGGGCGAACCACTTAGCCCGCCTTTCTCGTTAGCATGTGGCAAATCCTGCAGATTATCCCGCCGGATGGTGGTATTAGTGGCAATTACAGCATCGATTTGCAGGGAGTTAAAGAGCTCAGCAAGGGCTAGAATCTGATCCTGTTCCATGTCAGGTGCGATTTTTACGGCGAATGGCACAAACTGCCCGCTTTGCGCATGCAGTTTTTGTTGTTCCTGCTTGAGGCGGGAAAGCAGATTCCCGGCATTCTCCGGCAGTTGCAGGTCTCTCAGTCCGGCCGTATTGGGTGAAGAGATGTTGACGGCAATGTAGTCTGCTGCCGGGTAGGCTTTGCGGAAGCATGTCAGGTAATCGTCAATGGCCTGTGCGTTTCCGGTATCCTTGTTCTTGCCGATATTAATTCCCAGAATTCCCTCGAAGCCTTTTCTGGAGAGGGCGATATTTTTCAGTGCCTCATCAATTCCGGGATTATTGAATCCCATCCTGTTGATGATCGCTTCGCGTTCCCTGACCCTAAAGAGCCTCGGCTTGGGATTACCGATTTGCGCAAGAGGGGTGATGGTGCCCACCTCAACGCAACCAAATCCCATGGCGCCAAATGCGGAGATACAATTGCCAGCCTTGTCCAACCCGGCGGCCAGACCAACCCGGTTCGGAAACTTAATGCCCATAACCTCAACGGGTTCCGAGCGGATGCCCGGGGCGAGGAGTGAGTGGGCCTTGAGCCTCATCATCATCCGTAACCCGGCCAGTGTTAAATGGTGTGCTTTTTCGGGATCAAGCCGGAACAGGAGGGCTCGTGTTAGTTTGTAAAAATCCACGAATTTTCAGGTCTGTGTGACGAGTAGTTTTTAATTAAAGACGTCTTAACTATTTTTGCGTGACATCTTGGTCTACTGGGCTAAGGATCGCCATTTATATAACCATGACCAATCAGATGGCTAATGCCGGTTCCCCCATTAGTAAAGTTCCTCTCGATGCTTTGCGCGAGCCATTTTACGAGGGATCCGTCCAACGTCTTTACGAGATTCCCGGTGAACCTGATTACATGGTTACCGAAACCACTGCGGGTGGTTCAGTGTTTGATGTGGGCACAATATTTTCCATTCAGGGAAGTGACGTGGCGCGTGCGGTTTTTCGACATGTCCTCTATTCAGGCCTGGCAAAGAGCGAGACGTGGCAGGAGGTAAAGGCAGCCGTTGAATCAGCCAGCGACCTTGATGACTCGATACGGAAAATGTTACTTGAGGGGACTATCGACAAGTTGACGGAACATGGCGCAAGTACCCATCACTGCGGAATGGTGGATGCGCAGAGTGGTGAGGTTAAACACGAAGGGTTGCCGGCTAACGAGAGTGCGTTCAATATTGTGCGGCGCTACAAGATAGAAAAGCCTGAGCTGTCATCTTTCCTGAGGCATCCTGTTTATGATTACAGCAAGTTCAGGAACCTTGACAGGAATGTCGTGCCGCTTGAGTGCATTGTGCGCTTTGGGATTACCAGCGGTAGTTCGGTGTTCCGCAAGTATCTGAAACTTCCTGACGCCCAGAAGCGTAATTTCGAGAGGGAGTTGGGCAGTGATGGCGCGTTGCAAGCCTGGCAATACCTGGCTACGCCCATTGTTGATTTTACCAGTAAATATGAACCGGAGGATCGCGCAGTAACCAAGCAGGAGGCGCTCAATATGTCCGGGCTTGATGCCGGGGGGCTTAATGAGATGGGCAAACTGGCAGTGCTCGGCGGATGGGCCG